>NZ_JAIUKC010000015.1:0-124322 GCF_020177435.1 Saccharopolyspora sp. 7B
CAGCGCGCGCAGGATCGCCCGGTGCTCCGACCCGGTCGTCTCCGCGTGGTCCTCGGTGGCCGCCAGCAGCTCGCGCGGCCCCGACCGGGGCGTCCGCGGCCCGCACCCGGACCCGCGGACGGGCGCCTCCCCGGAGTGGGGAGGCGCCCGTCCTGGACCCGGAGATCAGGGTTGCTGGGCCACCTCGCGGGAGGACACCAGCGCGGCGAGCCGGTCGCCGACGGCGAACGTCGCTCCCGGTGCCGAGTGGTCCCGCGTCGCCAGGTCGAAGGCCACGGAGGCCTCCACCCGGCGTGCCGCCTCGGTCTGCCCGACGTGGTCGAGCAACAGCGCCACCGACAGCACCGCGGCCGTCGGGTCCGCCGAACCGTGCCCGGCGATGTCCGGCGCGCTGCCGTGCACCGGCTCGAACATGCTCGGGTTCCGCCGCGTCGCGTCGATGTTGCCGCTGGCGGCGAGACCGATCCCACCGGTCACCGCACCGGCCAGGTCGGTGATGATGTCGCCGAACAGGTTGTCGGTGACCACCACGTCGAACCGGCTCGGGTCGGTCACCAGGTGGATCGTCGTCGCGTCCACGTGCTGGTAGGCGACCGTCACGTCGGGGTGTTGCAGCGAGACCTCCTCGACCACCCGGGACCACAACGATCCGGCGTGGGTGAGGACGTTGGTCTTGTGCACCAGCGTGAGGTGCTTGCGCGGCCGGGACGCGGCGCGGGCGAACGCGTCGCGCACCACCCGCTCCACGCCGAACGCCGTGTTGAGGCTGACCTCGGTGGCGATCTCGTGGGTCGTGTCCTTGCGCAGCAGACCGCCGTTGCCCGCGTAGGGGCCTTCGGTGCCTTCGCGCACCACCACCATGTCGATCTCACCCGGGTCGTTGACCGGGCTCTTCACCCCCGGGTACAGCCGGGCGGGGCGGAGGTTGACGTGGTGGTCGAGCTCGAAGCGCAGCCGCAGCAGCAGCCCGCGCTCCAGGATTCCGCTCGGCACCGAGGGGTCGCCGACCGCGCCGAGCAGGATCGCGTCGTGCTGGCGGAGTTCGGTCAGCACCGATTCCGGCAGCAGCTCACCGGTCGCGTGCCAGCGGGCGGCTCCCAGGTCGTATCGAGTGATCTCGGTATCGGGAACGACCTCACCGAGGACCTTGAGCGCCTCGGCCACCACCTCCGGCCCGATCCCGTCACCGGGGATCACAGCGAGCCGCATGTACACACCTCCCGACTACCACCCCGACCCGCGGGGCTCGAACTGTTGCGCCGAAGGCTACCGGCAAGGCCACGCGGGCAGGCACGCCGGACCCACCAAGTGGTCGAGGCATCCCGGTTGGCGGGACACCCGAACGAGTGACGCAGGTGAGCGGGGTGGCGAAAAGGGCCGCCCACAGGTGTGCGACGGCCCCTTTTCCGGCAACGGCGAACCCGAAACCTCGCCGGTCAGCCGATCACTCGAAGTCCACGGTCCGGACCGTGCGAGCGCCGACGGCCGCGCCGATCGGCTCCAGCACGCCCGCCTCCACCGGGCGGTCCACCCGCAGCAGCATGATCGCGTCGGAGCCCTCGGCGGTCTGGCTGACCGTGGCCGCCTCGATGTTCACGCCGACCTCGCCCAGCAGGGTGCCGACCTTGCCCATCACGCCCGGGCGGTCCGGGTACTCCAGCAGCAGCACGCTGCCCTCGGCCCGCAGGTCGAAGTGGCGGCCGTTGACCTCGATCAGCTTCTCCACCAGGTCGGTGCCCGACAGCGCGCCCGACACGACCGCCGAACGGCCGTCGGCGAGCGTCGCGCGCACCGAGACGACGCTGCGGTGGTTCGGGCTCTCCGAGGTGGTCTTCACCTCGACCTGCACCCCGAGGTCCTCGGCCAGCTGCGGCGCGTTGACGAAGGTGACCTGGCTGTCCACGGCACCGGAGAACACGCCGCGCAGCGCCGCGAGCTGCAGCACCGAGACGTCTTCGTGCGCGAGCTCGCCGCGCGCCTCGACGGTCACCGAGGTCGGCGTGCTGCCGAGCACGGCGGCCAGCAGCTGGCCCAGCTTCTGGGTCAGCGGCAGGTACGGGCGCACCTCTTCGCCGACGGCACCGCCCTGCACGTTCACCGCGTCCGGCACGAAGTCGCCGCGCAGCGCCAGCAGCACCGAGCGGGCCACGTCGGTGCCCGCGCGGTCCTGCGCCTCGGTGGTGGAGGCGCCCAGGTGCGGGGTGGCGACCACGTTGGTCAGCTCGAACAGCGGGCTGGAGGTGGTCGGCTCCGTCTTGTAGACGTCGATGCCGGCACCGCCGATGTGGCCGCTGCGGATCGCCTCGGCCAGCGCCTCCTCGTCCACCAGGCCACCGCGGGCGGCGTTGATGACGATGAGGCCCTGCTTGGCCTTCTTGAGCTCCTCCGCGCCGATCAGGCCGAGGGTCTCGGCGGTCTTCGGCAGGTGGATGGAGATCGCGTCGGCGCGCGCCAGCAGGTCTTCCAGGCTGACCAGCTCGATGCCCAGCTGCGCGGCGCGCGCGGCCGAGACGTAGGGGTCGTAGGCGATGAGCTTGGTGCCGAAGGCCGCGATGCGCTGCGCGAACAGCTGGCCGATCTTGCCGAGGCCGACGACGCCGATGGTCTTGCCGTTGAGCTCGATGCCGCTGAAGGAGCTGCGCTTCCACTCCCCCGCGCGCAGGCTCGCGTCCGCGGCGGCCACGTTGCGGGCCACCGCCAGCAGCAGCGCCAGCGCGTGCTCGGCGGCGGAGACGATGTTCGAGGTGGGCGCGTTGACGACCATCACGCCGCGCTCGGTGGCGGCGGGCACCTCGACGTTGTCCAGGCCGACGCCGGCGCGGGCGACGACCTTGAGCTTGCCGGTCGCGCCGAGGACTTCGGCGTCCACCTTGGTGGCGGAGCGGACCAGCAGCGCGTCGGCGTCGGCGACGGCCTCCAGCAGCGCCGGCCGGTCCGTGCCGTCGACGTGGCGGATCTCGACCTCTTCTCCGAGGGCTTCCAGCACGGAGGGGGCCAGCTTCTCGGCGATCAGGACGACAGGACGGTTGGTCACGGGCGCGCTCCATTGAGAGGGATCACGGTCGTAGCTGGGCACGGCGTTGTACCCGGACGGTCAGCGAGTTTAACGGGAGATTGAGAACTCGTTCACAAGGGTGTGACGCATCCCAACCCCACCGCGCGCCGCCCCGGGCGTCCGCGCGAGCGGCCCGACCGGATCGAAGGCGGGAGGATGAACCGGCAGCTCAGCGGCTGCGCGTGCGGTCGGGGATCACGGCTCGTCGAATTCGCCGTCCTTGGCCCCCGCGACGAAGGCGTCCCATTCCTCGGGCGTGAACACGAGGACGGGTCCTTCCGGCTCGGCGCCGTTGCGCATGCCGATGTAGCCGTCGACGAAGGCGATCTCCACGCCCGGTTCGTCGTCGTCCTCGGTGCTGGTGATCCACTCGGCGTCGGTGAAGTCCAGCTTGTGCCGGATGTGCGCCTTGTCGTCCACCGGTTCGTCCACGGTGGTGTTGGTCTCTTCGCTCACGCCCGGCACGATACCGCTCACCGGCGGTGCCCTTCGATCGCGTGAACGGGTGGCCGGTCCCCCGGACGCCGACGCGTCCGGGCCCTCCGGTGACGCCCCGCTGCGCGGTCGTCAACGGCGGGCCGCGCGGGGCCCGGCGAGCACGGCGACCGCGTTCGCCGCCACGATCACCCCGATCGCCACCCACTCCAGCGGTCCGGGCCGCTGGCCCAGCACGACGAGGCCGACCACCGCGGCGAGCACCGGGTTGACGCTCATGAAGACGCCGAAGAAGTTCGCGGGCACCCGGCGCAGCGCGAACAGGTCCGCGACGAACGGCACCACCGAGGACAGCACTCCCGCGGCGACCGCGCAGCCGAGCGCGGCGGGCGTCGGCGGGTGCTGCCAGAGCACCGCGATGCCGATCGGCAGGTACAGCAGCCCGGAGACGCCCGCCGCGGCCGCCGAGCCCTGCGCGCCGGGCACCCGGCGCCCCACGGTCCGGTTCAGCAGCACGTAGCAGCCCCAGCAGACCGCGGCCAGCAGCGCCAGCCCGATGCCCGCGTAGTCGGTGCTGGGCTGCGGCCGGGTCAGCACCACCACGGCGGCCCCGGCGGCGAGGGCGCAGCCGAGGTCGACGGCGCGCCGCGAGGTCAGCAGCGCCACCGCCAGCGGCCCGAGGAATTCGAGGGTGACGGCGAGGCCGAGCCCGACGCGGTCGATGGCGGTGTACAGCGAGAGGTTCATGGTGGCGAACACGGCGGCCAGGCCCAGCACCGGCCACCACTGCCGCGCGGTGAACGAGCGCAGCCGCGGCCGCCCGGCGACCAGCAGCACCACGGCCGCCACCCACTGCCGCACCGCCACCACCCCGGCGGGCCCGACGACGGGGAACGCGAGCGCCCCGGTGGCGGCGCCGAACTGGTTCGACAGCCCGCCGCCGAGCATCAGCGCCACCCCGGCCGCCCGCCCGGTTCCCGCGGTCCCGGTGTCCGCGGTGGTGGTCCCGATGGCCGGTTCGAGGCGTTCCGTCGTCGTCATGACCGCGAGCATCGGGCCGCCGCGGCGCCGGGCAAAATGCACCGGGACCACCATCCATACGCTGGAGTCATGGATGTGGAGTTGCGGCAGCTGCGCTGCCTGGTGGCGATCGCGGACGCCGGGACGTTCACCGACGCCGCGATCGAGCTCGGCGTGTCGCAGGCGGCGGTCTCGCGCACGCTGCGCTCGCTGGAGCGCGCGCTCGGCGTCCGGCTGCTGGACCGCACCAGCCGCAGCTGCGTCCCGACCACGGCGGGCGCGCGGGTGCTGGCCCGCGCCCGGCACCTGCTGGCCGAGGCGGAGGAGCTGGCGCGGGAGGCCACCGGCGGCCACGCCCGGCTGCGCCTCGGGCACGCGTGGTCGGCGGTGGGGCGGCACACCAAGGAGTTCCAGCGCCGCTGGGCGGCCGAGCACCCGGACGTTGCGCTGCACCTGGTGCGCACCAACACGCACACCGGCGGCCTCGCCGAGGGCGCCTGCGATCTGGCGGTGGTGCGGGCCGGGGTGGATTCCGCGCGCTACGGGCACGCGACGGTGGGGCACGAGCGGCGCTACGTGGCGCTGGCGGGCGACGACCCGTGGGCGCGGCGGCGTTCGGTGCCGCTGGGCGAGATCCGGGACCGGGTGCTGGTGGTGGACCGCCGCACCGGCACCACCACCGCGGACCTGTGGCCGCCGGAGCAGCGCCCGGTGCTGGAGCAGACGCACGACATCGACGACTGGCTGGCGGCGATCGCGACCGGCCGCTGCGTGGGGATCACCCCGCACGGCACGGTCGCCCAGTACCGCCGCGACGGCATCACCTACCGCCCGGTCCGCGACGCGCCCCCGGTCCCCGTCCAGGTCATCTGGCCCCGCAACGACCCCCACCCCGCGACCAGCGCCGTGGTCGACCTCCTCACCACCCTCTACGCGAAGAAGCCCTGACACCCCCGTCCTGTCAGCGGCGAAGCCGATGAGCGGAGACCACACACGCAGCAGGACCACCCGCGGGTTCTCAGCGCTTTCCTCGCGAGGACAGCGTTTTCTCATGTGGCGGAGCCACCTGTGAAAACGATCCCGCAGCGAGGAAAGCGCTGAGGTTCCGCCACCCCACCCCGGATCAAGAAGACCCCGGGGAAAAAACGCCGAAGGCCCGGTGATCCCTTGTGAGGATCCCGGGCCTTCCCGACCGCTCACCCGCCGTCGATCGGACGGCGGGCGGCGTGCTGGTTCAGTTCAGCGGTGCGCCGATGCTCACTTCCCGGTCCAGGACATGAGGGCGCGGAGTTTCTTGCCGACCTCTTCGATCTGGTGGTCGTTGCCGGCCTGCTGCAGCTTGGTGAAGTGGGGGCGGCCGGCCTCGTCCTCGGCGACCCATTCCTTCGCGAAGGTGCCGTCCTGGATCTCGCCGAGGATCTTCTGCATGGATTCCTTGACGTGCGCGTCGACGACGCGCGGGCCGCGGGTGAGGTCGCCGTACTCGGCGGTGTCGGAGCAGGAGTAGCGCTGCCCGGCGATGCCGCCCTCCCACATGAGGTCGACGATCAGCTTCAGCTCGTGCAGCACCTCGAAGTAGGCGATCTCGGGCTGGTAGCCGGCCTCGACGAGGACCTCGAAACCGGTCTGCACGAGGGCGCTGGCACCACCGCAGAGGACGGCCTGCTCACCGAACAGGTCGGTCTCGGTCTCCTCCTTGAAGGTGGTCTTGATGACGCCGGCGCGGGCGCCGCCGATGCCCGCGGCGTAGGACAGCGCCAGCGCCTGCGCGTTGCCGGAGGCGTCCTGCTCGATGGCGATCAGACACGGCACGCCCTTGCCGTCGACGAACTGGCGGCGCACCAGGTGGCCGGGACCCTTGGGAGCGACCATGGCGACGTCGACGTCCGACGGCGGCTGGATCAGGCCGTAGCGGATGTTGAAGCCGTGGCCGAAGAAGAGCGCGTCGCCGCTCTTGAGGTTGGGGGCGACGTCGTTGGCGTAGATCTCCCGCTGCTTGGTGTCCGGCGCCAGGATCATGATCACGTCGGCTTCGGCGGAGGCCTCGGCCGGGGTCAGCACCCGCAGGCCCTCTTCCTCGGCCTTGGCGCGGGACTTCGATCCCTCGGGCAGGCCGATGCGAACGTCCACACCGGAGTCGCGCAGGCTCAGCGCGTGCGCGTGGCCCTGGCTGCCGTAGCCGATGACCGCGACCTTGCGGCCCTGCACGATGCTGAGGTCGGCGTCGGCGTCGTAGAAGATCTCAGTTGCCATGATGGTTTCCGTGTTCCTTTCGGGACTTCTCGAATTGTTCTGCCCGCGGGGGCCGTCCCGGTCGCGGCGGGACGGCCGCCCGCCGGTGCGCGCCGACGATCTCCCGGCGGAGCCGGGGACCGGGGTCAGCGCACCGCGGTGGCGGTGATGGAGCGGGGTCCGCGGCCGATGGCGATCGCCCCGGACTGCACCATCTCCCGGATACCGTAGGGCTCCAGCATGCGCAGCAGCGCGCCCAGCTTCTCGCCGTCGCCGGTGGCTTCGACGGTCAGCGCCTCCGGGGAGACGTCGACGACCTTGGCCCGGAACAGCTGGACGGTTTCCAGCACCTGGCTGCGCACGGAGGCGTCCGCGCGCACCTTGACCAGGAGCAGTTCGCGCTGGACCGCGACCTCCGGTTCCAGCTCCACGATCTTGATCACGTTGACGAGCTTGTTGAGCTGCTTGGTGACCTGTTCGAGGGGCTGGTCGCTGACCGCGACCACGATCGTCATCCGGGAGATCTCCGGGTGCTCGGTCGGGCCGACGGCCAGGGATTCGATGTTGAAGCTGCGGCGGGAGAACAGCCCGGAGACGCGGGCGAGCGCGCCCGGCACGTTCTCCACCAGCACGCTGAGAGTGTGTCGGCTCATGGGTGCGGTCACCCCTCGTCTTCGTCGAACAGCGGGCGGATTCCGCGCGCCGCCATGATCTCGTCGTTGCCGGTTCCCGCGGCCACCATGGGCCACACCTGCGCGTCCTTGCCCACCACGAAGTCGATCACGACGGGTCGGTCGTTGATCTCCATCGCCTGCTGGATGACGCTGTCGACGTCCTCCCGGGATTCGCACCGCAGGCCCGCGCAGCCGAGCGCTTCGGCCAGCAGCTTGAAGTCGGGGATGCGGTGCTTGTGGGTGCCGAGGTCACTGTGTGAGTAGCGCTCGGCGTAGAACAGGCTCTGCCACTGCCGGACCATACCGAGGTTGCCGTTGTTGATGACGGCCACCTTGATCGGCAGTTCCTCGATGGCGCAGGTCGCGAGCTCCTGGTTGGTCATCTGGAAGCAGCCGTCGCCGTCGATCGCCCACACCTGGGTGCCGGGCAGTCCGGCCTTGGCGCCCATCGCGGCGGGCACCGAGTAGCCCATGGTGCCGAGACCGCCGGAGTTCAACCAGGTCCGGGGGTTCTCGTAGTTGATGAACTGGGCCGCCCACATCTGATGCTGGCCGACGCCCGCGCAGTACACCGCCTCCGGCCCGGCCAGCGCCCCGAGCCGCTCGATGACGTACTCGGGGGCGAGGCTGCCGTCGGCGGGCCACTCGTAGCCGAGGGGGAAGGTGTCGCGCCAGCTGCTCAGCTGCGTCCACCACGGGCCGAGGTCGGCGGTGCCGCCCGCTTCGGTGGCGGTGGCGACGGCGTCGATGAGCTCGGCGATGACCTCCTTGCAGTCGCCGACGATCGGCACGTCGGCGTTGCGGTTCTTGGAGATCTCGGCCGGGTCGATGTCGGCGTGCACGACCTTCGCCTCCGGCGCGAAGGAGGACAGCTGCCCGGTGACCCGGTCGTCGAACCGGGCGCCGAGCGCGATCAGCAGGTCGGAGCGCTGCATCGCGGCGACCGCGGCGACGGTGCCGTGCATGCCGGGCATGCCCAGGTGCAGCGGGTGCGAGTCGGGGAACGCGCCGCGGGCCATCAGGGTCGTGACGACCGGGATGCCGGTGGTCTCGGCGAGCTCGCGGAGCCGCTCGGTCGCCTCGGCCTTGAGCACGCCACCACCGACGTAGAGCACGGGCCGCTGCGCCGCGGTGATCAGCTTCGCGGCTTCGCGGACCTGCTTGCCGTGCGGCTTGCTGGTCGGCCGGTAGCCGGGCAGCTTCATCTCCGGGGGCCAGGAGAAGGTGGTCGCGGTCTGCTGGACGTCCTTCGGGATGTCCACCAGGACCGGCCCGGGACGTCCGGACGAGGCGATGTAGAAGGCCTCGGCGATGGTGCGCGGGATGTCCTCGGCCTTGGTGACCAGGAAGTTGTGCTTGGTGATCGGCAGCGTGATGCCGCAGATGTCGGCTTCCTGGAAGGCGTCGGTGCCGATCAGGCTGGTCGACTGCTGGCCGGTGATCGCGACGATCGGGACCGAGTCCATCTGCGCGTCGGCGAGCGCGGTGACCAGGTTCGTCGCGCCGGGACCGGAGGTCGCCATGCACACGCCGACCTTGCCGGTGGCCTGGGCGTAACCGGTGGCGGCGTGCCCGGCGCCCTGCTCGTGCCGGACCAGCACGTGCCGGACCTTCGTGGAGTCGAGCAGCGGGTCGTAGGCAGGCAGGATCGTGCCGCCGGGGATGCCGAAGACGATCTCGGCGCCGACGGACTCCAGCGACCGGACGAGCGACTGCGCGCCGGTGACCTGCACTGGAGCGTCGTTGGTCGGTGCTGGTTTGGGACGGTGTCCCGGCGGCGGTGCCGGGACCGGGCTCTGCCTGGTGTGGGCGCTGGTCATCGAGTTCGCCTCTGTCCGAACGGTGGTGGTCGGTGAGTGGGCACGAAAAAACCCCCGCCGGGCCGGATAGGACCGTACGAGGGTTGGCGCGTCGTCGCTGCGGAGCTTCCTCAGGCGTCGACGCGCCGGGGAAGTACGAGAATGTCGTGCAGTCGCAGCATGACGAGGACGTTAACGGCCCGGACGCCGCGAGGTCAAACCATGCGGGAAGATCCTCCCGCATGCTGGACACCGGAGGCCCGGGCGGAGCCGCGCACCGCCCGGTGTTCCCGCAGGTCGGGAGCATGCCGCGCGCATTCGGCGGAACCCGGTGTGGCGTACGTCGCTCCGCCGCCGCGGGTCCGCGCGGCCCGGTCGCGACACCGGGCGCACCGCGTCCCCGCACTCCCGCCACCAGCAGGGACGCTGCGGGCGTCCCGCGCGCGGGTGAGAGCATCGAGGGGTGAGCGAGACACCTGCGGCACCCGAGCCGCCCGGCCCCGGCCGCGGCGAGCGCGACACCGGGCGCACCGGCTCCCCCGCGGAGCCCGGGGCCGCGGGGCCGGAACGCGCAGAGGCAGAGGGGACCCGCGAAGTGAGCACGTCCGAGGACCAGGGCACGACCGGCACCGCCACCCGGGAGGACGCGGCGGAACCCGGCGTCGCGCCGGCCACCGAGGCGACCGGCCCCGATGCGCCCGAGGGCTCCGGCGCCGCCGGGCAGCCCCGCACCGCCGAGGGATCCAGCACCGGAGACTCCGGCACCGACGACTTCGGCATCGGGAGCTCCGGCACCGCCGAGCCCGCCGGACCGGCCGCGACGCCCGTCCCGCGCGCCGCCGGGCGTGCCAAGGCGCTGCCGAAGTCGCTGACCTTCCAGCTGACCCGGACCTCGCTGCTCGCGGTGTTCGCGGTGACGATCTCGGTCACGCCGATCGCCTTCGCCGAGCCGTTCCCGCAGCTGCTGCCCACCTACCTGATCCCGCTGGCGCTCGCCTACGTGATCGTGCGGCCGCGCACCGTGGTCACCGCCGAGCGGATCACCGTGCGCCGCCTGTTCGGCCGCACCGGGTTCGGCTGGGACGAGCTGGCCTCGCTGCGCCTGGACGAGCGGCGCTGGGTGCGGGCCGTGCTCGGCTCCGGCGCGGAGATCGCGCTCCCGGCGATCCGGGTGCGGGACGTGGGTCGGCTGGCCGAGCTCAGCGGCGGCCGCGTCCCCGACCCGAACGCCGCGCCGAGCGCTCCGGAGCCCGACGGCGCCACCGCCGAGGCCCGGGACGCGGCGGACGAGGGCACCGGGTCCGCGACCGACGCCGAATCCGCCGCCACCGCTGGAGATGCCGCCTCCGGATCTCCGACCACCGCGGGCACCGAGGCCACCGGTGCCGAGTCCGCCGCCGAGCCGTCCACCGACGAGCCCGGCGCCGACGGCACCTCCCGCGAGTCCGCGGGCTGATCCCCGCTCGCGCCGGCGGTGCCCGTTCCGAACCGGGCGCCGCCGGCGCCGTCCGCTCCCCGGTACCGGCCGAGGCCTGCGTCACGAACGCCCGGGGAGCGCGAACCGGTCACCTCCGGCGCCGCCGGGCAGGAGTAGCGTCGAGGTCACCGCAGTTCGTCCCCCCACTCACGAGGTGGGCGTCTTTTCGCCGTCCCGACGCGAATTCAGCGAGAGAACCGAGAAGGACCATGCCCCAGTTGCGCTCCCGCACCACCACCCACGGACGGAACGCCGCAGGCGCCCGTTCGCTGTGGCGTGCCACCGGCATGACCGACGACGACTTCGGCAAGCCGATCGTGGCCATCGCCAACTCCTACACCCAGTTCGTGCCCGGTCACGTGCACCTCCGCGACCTCGGCGACGTGGTGGCCGAGACGATCCGCGAAGCGGGCGGTGTGCCGCGGGAGTTCCACACGATCGCGGTGGACGACGGCATCGCCATGGGCCACAGCGGGATGCTCTACTCGCTGCCCTCGCGCGAGATCATCGCCGACTCGGTGGAATACATGGTCAACGCGCACCAGGCGGACGCGCTGGTGTGCATCTCGAACTGCGACAAGATCACGCCGGGCATGCTGAACGCCGCGATGCGGCTCAACGTGCCGACGGTGTTCGTCTCCGGTGGCCCGATGGAGGCCGGGAAGGCCGTGGTCGTGGAGGGCGTCGCGCAGGCGCCGACCGACCTGATCACCACGATCTCCGCGTCGGCGAACTCCGCGGTCGACGACGACGGGCTCAGCGAGGTGGAGCGCTCCGCCTGCCCGACCTGCGGCTCCTGCTCCGGCATGTTCACCGCGAACTCGATGAACTGCCTCACCGAGGCCTTGGGCCTCGCGCTGCCCGGCAACGGTTCCACGCTGGCCACGCACGCCGCGCGCCGCGCCCTGTTCGAGGAGGCCGGGCGCACCGTCGTGCGGATCTCGAAGCGCTGGTACCAGGAGGACGACGACTCGGTCCTGCCGCGCTCGGTCGCGAACAAGAAGGCGTTCGAGAACGCGATGGCGCTGGACATGGCGATGGGCGGCTCCACGAACACGGTGCTGCACACGCTGGCCGCCGCCCGCGAGGGCGAGATCGACTTCGAGCTCTCGGACATCGAGCGGATCAGCCGCCAGGTGCCGTGCCTGTCGAAGGTCGCGCCGAACTCCGACTACCACATGGAGGACGTGCACCGAGCCGGCGGCATCTCCGCGATCATGGGTGAGCTGGACCGCGCGGAGCTGCTGCACCGCGACGTGTCCTCGGTGCACAGCGCCAGCCTCACCGAGTGGCTGGACCGCTGGGACGTGCGCGGCGCATCGCCCTCCCAAGAAGCGCTCGACCTGTTCCACGCCGCGCCCGGCGGAGTCCGCACCACGCAGGCGTTCTCCACCGAGAACCGCTGGTCCTCGCTGGACACCGACGCCGCGGGCGGCTGCATCCGCGACTTCGAGCACGCCTACACCGCGGACGGCGGGCTGGCGGTGTTGCGCGGCAACCTCGCCGAGGACGGTGCGGTCGTGAAGACCGCGGGCGTCGAGGAGGAGCTGTGGCACTTCCAGGGCCCGGCGCGGGTGCTGGAGAGCCAGGAGCAGGCCGTCGCCGCGATCCTGCAGAAGAAGATCGAGCCCGGTGACGTGCTGGTGATCCGCTACGAGGGCCCCTCCGGCGGACCGGGCATGCAGGAGATGCTGCACCCGACCGCGTTCCTGAAGGGCTCCGGTCTCGGCAAGAAGTGCGCGCTGATCACCGACGGCCGGTTCTCCGGCGGTTCCTCCGGGCTGTCCATCGGGCACATCTCGCCGGAGGCGGGCAACGGCGGCGTGATCGGCCTCGTCGAGGAAGGCGACCAGATCCTCATCGACGTGCGGGAGCGCACGCTGCAGCTGCTCGTCGACGACGAGGTGCTGGCCGAGCGGCGCGCCAAGATGGAGAGCAGCGAGCACCCGTGGCAGCCGGTGTCCCGCGAGCGCAAGGTGACCTCGGCGCTGCGCGCCTACGCGCGGCTGGCCACCTCCGCCTCGCACGGCGCCGTCCGAGACGTCTCCAAGTAGGACCGCGAACGTGCCGATGGCCGGGTTCCACGTGGAACCCGGCCGTCGCTTTTCGTCGGAGGACGCGGAGCCGCCGAGGACCGGCGCTCCGCCGGACATCAGGACCTCAGCAGGACCAGCACCGCCGCCGCGGAACCCGCCGCGATCACCAGGCAGATGAAGCCGCTGACCAGCGGGTGCCGGAACCAGGACCGCCCGTTGTCCAGCGCGACCCGGCCGGGTCCGGTGAACATCAGGCACAGCGCGATGGCGATCAGGACGACCGGGTACTCGTAGCCGCCCTCCTGGTCGAAGAACGGGCCGGGCAGCTTCATCGACACGATGGCGCTGGCCATCACGCCGACGATGCCCGCGGCCGCCAGCGGCGTGAACAGGCCCAGCACGAGCAGTGCGCCCGCGCCGAGCTCGGTCCCGCCGGTGACCAGGGACAGCACCGCGCTCTGCTCGAACCCGGCCTTGGCCAGGCTCTGCGCGAACTTCTCCGGGCCGGAACCGCCGAGCACGCCGAACAGCTTCTGCGCGCCGTGCGCGGCGAAGATGCCGCCGACGACCAGGCGCAGCACCAGCAGGCCCAGATCGGTGCCTGCGTTCCACGCGAACGGCTTGCGGTCGTCGAGCTCTTCGTAGAAGTCGGCACCGGAGCCGCGGTCCACCACGGCGGTCGCGTTCGCATCGCTGTACGCGGCGTCGTCGTAGTAGTCGTAGTCGTAGTCCTGCACGCCGAGGCCCTGGGTTCCCGTAGGCCCGTCGGCGGACTTCTTCCCGCCGCGCTGCGGACGCTCGTCTCGGTGTCCGCTGGGGCGATCGTCGTGAATGCTCACGGCGCAGAAGGTTAAGGCATCACGCACTGCCGAAGCGACCCTTTCGGGTGAACCTTTTCCGAGGGGAATTCCACGGAGATCGCGTTGTTCCGGCATTCGCCAGAATGCGGTACCGGACTCGTGAATTCTTCGTTTCCGCAGGTGCCGGCGATGCGCCGCGCGACTCGGACGGTTCCGGATCGACCGCCCGGACCGGTCTCGCGGCGCGGACCGGTTCCGGATCGGCGACCGCGGTCTCATCCGGAATTGCTGCATTCGGTGGCGCTCGCGCGGCTGCACGGCGGGTTCCGCGGAACGGACGTTCCCGGCGGGTGGGATTCCGGGCGGCGCGACGCTCGGCCCGCCGGGTGCTCACCCGGTGTTCACGGCGCGGCCGATACCCTCGGCACTCGTGGCAGCCCAGCGCACCTCCCCCGCCGGTCGCCGTCCTCGCGCGCGGACGGCGGGAGCGCTGCTGGCCGCGATCGCGCTCGGCGGCTGCGCCCAGTTCCCCGACGAGCACCCCGGTGCCTGGCGCGACCAGCCGTCGCTGGAACCGCAGGCCGGCCCGCAGCCGTCGATCGAGCAGCCCGCGCCGCCCCCACCGCCACCGGGACAGCCCACCGAGGACGTGCCCGCGGTGCCCATCGGCTGCATCGACCCGGACCCGGCGGTCGTCGCGACCTGCCTCGACCCGGTCGGCGCCATCACCGTGCTGCCCGACGGCCGCGGCGCGCTGGTCGGCGAACGCGCCACCGGCCGCATCCTGCGCGTCGAGCAGGACGCCGAACCCGTCGAGATCGCCCGGGTGCCGGTGGACCGCTCCGGCGGTGGCGGGCTGACCGGGCTGGCGCTGTCCCCGAGCTACCAGGAGGACGAGCTCGTCTACGCGTACGCCAGCGTCGGCGGCGAGAACCAGGTGCTGCGGGTCGCGCCGGGCGACAGCCCGAAACCGGTGCTCACCGGCATTCCGAAGGGCTCCACCGGCAACGCGGGGGCGCTGCTCGACGACGGGCGCGGCGCGCTGCTGGTCGCCACCGGCGACGCGGGCGACCGCGCGAACGCGGCGAACCCGGGATCGCTGGCGGGCAAGGTGTTGCGCATCGACGGCTTCGGCGCGCCCGCCGCGGGCAACCCCGACCCGAAGTCCCGGGTGGTCGCCTCCGGCGTCTCCGATCCCGGCGGGCTGTGCGGGGCGGCCGAGACCGGCGGCTACTGGCTGACCGACCGCGGCGCGACCCGGGACGCGCTGCACCGCGTCGAGTTCGGCACCGCGCTCGGCGAACCCGCCTGGAGCTGGCCGGACCGGCCCGGCGTGGCCGGTTGCGCCGCCGGACCGGCCTCCGTGGTCGTGGCGCTGACCGACGCGGCGGCGCTGTACGCGCTCAACCCCGGCCCGGACGGCACCTTCACCGGCCAGCCCGCCAAGGTGATGGAGAAGACCTACGGGCGCTTCTCCGCCGCCGCGAACGGCCCGGACGGGCTGCTGTGGCTGGGCACCTCGAACAAGTCCGGCGGCGCGCCCGTGCCCAGCGACGACCGGGCGATCCGGATCGAACCTCCCTCCGGCGACACCGGCAAGGACTGACCCGGGGCCGAAGGCCTGACGGGTCCGCCCCCTCGCCGCTGCGAGGGGGTGACCGGAGCAGGACGAACCCGGCCATGGTCCACTCAGGACGCGTCCCGGCCCGAGGCCGGCGGCGCGCCGGTGGCGGAACGGAACAGCGATGACCTTGGAGCAGCTGTACACGACGCTGCTGGCGGGTGGGCTCGTGCTGCTGGCAGCCATCCTCGCCACCCGCGCGGCGGCGCGCTTCGGCCTGCCCGCGCTGCTGCTGTTCCTCGCGCTGGGCCTGGTCATCGGCGAGGACGGGCTCGGCCTGCACTTCGACGACGCGCAGCTCGCGCAGGACCTGGGCACCGCCGCGCTCGCCGTCATCCTCGTCGAAGGCGGCCTCACCACCCGCTGGTCGGACGTGAAACCGCTGCTCGCGCCCAGCGGGCTGCTCGCCACCGCCGGGGTCGCGGTCAGCGTCGTCGTCACCGCCGCGGGCGCGCACCTGCTCATCGGGCTCCCCTGGCAGGCTTCGCTGCTGCTCGGCGCGGTCGTGTCCTCCACCGACGCGGCCGCGGTGTTCTCGGTGCTGCGCACCCTGCCGGTGCCGCGTCGGGTCTCCGGGATGCTGGAGGCCGAATCCGGCTTCAACGACGCGCCGACGGTGATCCTGGTGCTGCTGTTCAGCACCGTGCCGCTGGAGTTCCACCCGCTGGAAGTGGCCGGGGACGTGCTCTACGAACTGGGCGCGGGCGCCGTGATCGGCCTGCTCGTCGGCCGGGCCGGGGCGTGGGTGCTGCACCGGGTGGCGCTGCCCGCGTCCGGGCTGTACCCGGTGGCGATGTTCGGGCTCGGCGTGGTCGCGTTCGCCGCCTCCGGCGCGGTGGACGCGTCCGGGTTCCTCGCCGCGTTCCTGTCCGGTCTGGTGCTCGCGAACTCCGGGCTGCCGCACCGCGCCTCGGTGCGCTCGTTCGCCGAAGGGCTCGGGTGGCTCGCGCAGATCGGGCTGTTCGTGCTGCTGGGCCTGCTGGTCACCCCGCACGAGCTGCTGCCGGAGCTGCTGCCCGCGCTGGTGGTGGGGCTGGTGCTGCTGCTGGTGGCGCGACCGCTGTCGGTGCTGGTGTCGCTGCTGCCGTTCCGGGTGCCGCTGCGGGAGCAGGCGTTCGTGTCCTGGGCAGGCCTGCGCGGCGCGGTACCGATCGTGCTGGCCACCTTCCCGGTGGTGGCGGGCGTGCCGGGCAGCGACCGGGTGCTGAACGTGGTGTTCGTGCTGGTCGCGGTGTTCACCCTGGTGCAGGGCCCCGGGCTGCTGGGCCTGGCCCGCGCGCTCGGGCTGGTGCGGGCGGACGCGGCGCGGGAGATCCAGGTGGAGGTGGCGCCGCTGGACGTGCTCGACGCGGAGCTGCTGACCGTGTCGGTGCCGCCGGGCTCGCAGCTGCACTACGTGATGCTGCGGGAGCTGCGGCTGCCGGACCCCAGCGCCATCACCCTGATCATCCGCGGCGGCACCTCCTTCGTGCCGGAACCGGGGACGCGGCTGCGCACCGGCGACGACCTGCTCATCATGACCACCGCGGGAGCGCGCACCGCCACCGAGCACCGGCTGCGCGCCGTGAGCCGCCGCGGCCGCATGGCCCACTGGTTCGGCGAGGACGGCGCCCCCGACTGACCCGCGCGGCACCGCGACGGGACGATGCGGGCATGGGTGAGCACAAGGAGCGGATGCTGCGCGGGGAGCCGTACCAGGACGGCGATCCGGAACTCCTCGCCGAGCGCAGGCGCTGCCAGGAACTGCTGGACGACTTCAACGCGACGAGGGCAGGTGAGGAGCAGCGGCGGCAGGACGTCCTCGGCAGGCTGCTCGGGCGGCTGGGCACCGGATCGTGGATCATGCCGCGCTTCCAGTGCGACTACGGGTACTTGATCAGCCTGGGGGACAACAGCTTCCTCAACTACGACGCGATCCTGCTGGACTGCGCGCCGATCAGCATCGGGGACGACGTGTCCATCGGGCCGCGCGTCCAGCTGCTCACCGCGCTGCACCCGATGACCGACCACCAGGCCCGGCGGGAGCGCTGGGAGACGGCGGCGCCGATCAGCATCGGCAACAACGCGTGGCTGGGCGGCGGTGTGATCGTCTGCCCGGGCGTGACCATCGGCGACGACGTGGTGATCGGCGCGGGCAGCGTCGTCACCCGAGACGTCCCGGACCGCGTCTCCGCAGCGGGAAACCCCTGTCGCGTGATCCGCGCGCTCTAGCCCTCAACGCCGAACGGGCCGCCCGTCCCGGAGGACGAGCGGCCCGCTGCCGGTCGGACGGTGCTACTGGCCGCAGGCGGCGAGGATGAGCTCGCGGACCCGCTTGGCGTCGGCCTTGCCGCCGGTGGACTTCATGACCGCACCGACGACGGCGCCCGCGGCCTGCACCTTGCCGCCGCGGATCTTGTCCGCCACGTCGGGCTGCGCGGCCAGGGCCTCGTCGATCGCGGCCTGCAGCGCGGAGTCGTCGGAGACGACCTCCAGGCCCTGCGCGGCGACGACCTCGTCCGGCTCGCCCTGCCCGTCGAGCACGCCGTCGACGACCTGGCGGGCCAGCTTGTTCGTCAGCTTGCCCTCGGCGACGAGCGCGATGACCCGCGCCAGCTGCGCCGGCGTGATCGCGAGCTCGGTGAGCTCGACGCCGCGGGTGTTGGCCTGCTGCGACAGGTAGGCCACCCACCAGGACCGCGCCTCGGCGGGCGGGGCTCCGGCATCCACGGTGGCCGCGACGAGGTCGAGCGCCCCGGCGTTGACCAGGTCGCGCAGCTCCTCGTCGGAGAGCTTCCACTCGTCCTGGACGCGCTTGCGTCGCTCCCAGGGCAGCTCGGGCAGGGTCCGGGACAGCTCGTCGACCCACTCGCGGGACGGCGCGATCGGAGTCAGGTCCGGCTCCGGGAAGTACCGGTAGTCCTCGGAGGTCTCCTTCTTGCGCCCCGCCGAGGTCGTCGCGGTCGACTCGTCGAAGTGCCGGGTCTCCTGGCGGATCTCGCCGCCGGAGGTCAGCACCGCGGCGTGCCTGCGCATCTCGTGGCGCACCGCGCGTTCCACGCTGCGCAGCGAGTTGACGTTCTTCGTCTCGGTGCGGGTGCCGAACTCGGTGGTGCCCTTCGGCATCAGCGAGACGTTCGCGTCGCAGCGCAGCGAACCCTGGTCCATCCGCACGTCGGAGACGTCCAGCGAGCGCAGCAGGTCGCGCAGCGCGGCCACGTAGGCCCGCGCCACCTCGGGAGCGCGCTCCCCGGCGCCGACGATCGGCTTGGTGACGATCTCCACCAGCGGCACGCCCGCGCGGTTGTAGTCCAGCAACGAGTGCTCGGCGCCGTGGATGCGGCCGGTGGCACCGCCGACGTGCAGCGACTTGCCGGTGTCCTCCTCCATGTGCGCCCGCTCGATGTCGACGCGGAAGGTCTCGCCGTCGTCGAGCACCACGTCGAGGTGACCGTCGAAGACGATCGGCTCGTCGTACTGCGAGGTCTGGAAGTTCTTCGGCTGGTCCGGGTAGAAGTAGTTCTTCCGCGCGAACCGGCACCACTCGGCGACCTGGCAGTTCAGCGCCAGCCCGATGCGGATCGCCGATTCCACCGCCTTGCCGTTGACGACGGGCAGCGCGCCGGGCAGGCCCAGGCACACCGGGCACACCTGCGTGTTCGGCTCGGCGCCGAACTCGTTGGCGCAGCCGCAGAACATCTTGGTGGCCGTGGACAGCTCCACGTGCACCTCGAGGCCGAGGACCGGGTCGAACCGCTCCAGGACCTCGTCGTAGTCCATGATCTCGGCGACCGCGGTCACTGGCCGTCCTCCCCCTTGCGCAGGGTGCGGATGGCGAGCGCGGTGCCGGTGATCAGGCCGAGCGCGGTGATGATCGAGTCGGCCATCGCGAGCCGGTCGCCGTTCGCCTTGGCCTCGCGGAGGCTCGCGCGCAGGCCGTAGGCCGCGGAGAGCACGGATGCGAGCTGGAACGCCGCCTTCAGTTTCTGGTTCATCACGCCACCTCCAGGGCGGGGACACGGTCGAGCAGCGGGCCGCCCTGGGCGGCGTCGCGCGCGGTCTCGTAGGCGGCGCCGACCCGGTAGAGCCGGTCGTCGGCCAGCGCCGGGGCCATGATCTGCAGACCCACCGGCAGGCCGTCCTCATCGGACAGTCCACTGGGGAGGCTCATGGCCGCGTTGCCCGCCAGGTTCGACGGGATGGTGCACAGGTCCGCCAGGTACATCGCCAGCGGGTCGTCGGTGCGCTCGCCGATCGGGAACGCCGTGGTGGGCGTCGTCGGCGACACCAGCACGTCCACCTGCTCGAAGGCGGCGGCGAAGTCGCGGGTGATCAGCGTCCGCACCTTCTGCGCCTGCCCGTAGTAGGCGTCGTAGTAGCCGGAGGACAGCGCGTAGGTGCCGAGCATGATGCGCCGCTTCACCTCGGGCCCGAACCCGGCTTCGCGGGTCAGCGACATGACCTCTTCGGCGCTGCGGCTGCCGTCGTCGCCGACGCGCAGGCCGTAGCGCATCGCGTCGAACCGGGCCAGGTTCGAGGAGCACTCGCTCGGCGCGATCAGGTAGTAGGCGCCCATCGCGTACTCGAAGTGCGGGCAGGAGACCTCGACGACCTCGGCACCCAGCTTCGCGAGCTGCTCGACGGCGGTGCGGAACGAGCGCTCCACGCCGGGCTGGTAGCCGTCCCCGGCGAACTCGCGGACCACGCCGACCTTCACCCCGGTGAGGTCCCCGGCGGCGCCATCGCGGGCGGCGGCCACGACCTGCGGCACCGGCGAGCTGATCGAGGTCGAGTCCATCGGGTCGTGCCCGGCGATCACCTCGTGCAGCAGCGCCGCGTCCAGCACGGTGCGCGCGCACGGCCCCGGCTGGTCCAGCGAGGACGAGAACGCGACCAGGCCGTAGCGGGACACCCCGCCGTAGGTGGGCTTCACGCCGACGGTGCCGGTGACGGCGCCGGGCTGGCGGATGGAACCGCCGGTGTCGGTGCCGATGGCCAGCGGGGCCTCGAACGCGGCGAGCGCCGCGGCGGACCCGCCGCCGGACCCGCCCGGGATGCGCTCGGGGTCCCACGGGTTGCGGGTCGGTCCGTACGCGGAGTTCTCGGTGGAGGAGCCCATCGCGAACTCGTCCATGTTGGTCTTGCCGAGGATGACCACGCCGGCCTCGCGCAGCCGCCGCGTCACCGTCGCGTCGTACGGCGGCGTCCAGCCCTCCAGCATCTTGGAGCCGCAGGTGGTGGGCATGTCGCTGGTGGCGAACACGTCCTTGAGCGCCAGCGGCACGCCGGCCAGCGGCGAGGCGGCCTTCCCCGCGGCGCGGTCCTCGTCGGCCTGCCTGGCGGCGGCGAGCGCGCCGTCCGCGTCGACGTGCAGGAACGAGTGCACCACGCCGTCCACGGCGGCGATGCGGTCCAGGTGGGCCTGGGCGGCCTCCACCGAGGTGACCTCGCCCGCGGCGAGGCGGTCGGCGAGGTCGGCGGCGGACAGGCCGGTCAGGGCCGGGTCACCTCCGGTCGCGGTCGTCGTCATCACGCCTCCTCACTCAGGATCCGCGGAACGCGGAACCGGTTCTCCTCGGCCGCGGGCGCGCCGTCCAGCGCAGCCTCGCGCGGCAGGCTGGGCCGCACCACGTCGTCGCGGAACACGTTCGTCACCGGCACGGCGTGGGAGGTCGGCGGGATGTCCTCCGCGGCGACCTCACCGACCCTCGCGACCGATTCCAGGATGACGTCGAGCTGCCCGGCGAACGTGTCGAGCTCCTGTTCGGTGACCGCCAGCCTGGCGAGGCCGGCGAGGTGCGCGACCTCGTCGCGGGAGATCTTGGACACTACGAAGGCTCCCTGGTCATGTCCGGTATCACGGTTGCTCCTCAGTCTATGGCGGAGCCCGCGCCCACCCGCCCAGGGGGCGATCGGGCGCGCCGGGCACCCGGTCGCTCCGCGCGATCGGGCGACCGCGCCGGGTCCCGGCGAACTCCCGCATCGTGGACGAACGCGGGCACATCGTGGACATCGACCGGGGCGGCGCGGACCTGGGCGGGAACCCCGCGAATGCCGTGCTCGTTCCACTACACGAACGCCGGTCGCACCGATAGGGTGCGGTGTCTGCCACAATTTGCCCCGCCTGCCGGGCGCACGGTGGCCTCCGCGTGCGGCCGTGTGCGGTGCGGGGAGCGCGGACGGCGAGGTTCCGCGCACGAAGCTGGAGGCGTTGAGTCCGGTGTCCTTCCTGATCCGGGTGCAGATACCGGACCGTCCGGGCGTGCTGGGGGCGGTCGCGTCCGCACTCGGCGAGATCGGCGCCGACATCCTCAGCGTCGACGTCGTGGAGCGCGGCGGGGACGTGGCGATCGACGACATGGTCGTCGAACTGCCCTCGGGCCGCCTCCCGGACATCCTGATCACCGCCGCGGAGTCCGTGGACGGCGTCGAGGTCGACGCGGTCCGCCCGTACGCGGGCGTGCTGGACACCCACCGCGAGCTGGAGCTCGTCGAGGACATCGCCGCGGAACCCGGCAACGGGCTGCAGATCTTCGCCGAAGGCGTCCCGAAGATCATCCGGTCGGGCTGGGCGATCGTGTTCGGCCACCACGCGGGCGGTGCCGAGCAGCTCGCCGCGAGTTCGTCGGCCCCGCAGGAGGGCTACCTGGAACTGCCGTGGTTACCGCTGCCGCGGGCCACGATCCTGGACGGCGACGAGCTGTGGGTGCCGGAGACCTGGCAGGAGCTGGGCACCGAGCTGGCCGCCACGCCGATCGGCAAGCCGGACCGCGTCCTGCTCGCCGGCCGCCCCGGCGGCCCCATGTTCCGCGCCGCCGAGGTCGCCAGGCTGGCCCACCTCGCCGGAATCGTCTCAGTAGTCCTGGACGGCTGACCAGCGACGGAGGTCGTCACTCACCTCTTGTCAGCGACGAGGCCGCTGAGCGGCGCCCCCAGCGGCCTCGTCATTTTCCTGTCAGCGGCGAAGCCGATGAGCAGCGACCACCAGAGCAAAAGGACCACCCGCGGGTTCTCAGCGCTTTCCTCGCGAGGACAGCGATTTCCCTCGTGGCGGAGCCACTTGGGAAATCGATCCCGCAGCGAGGAAAGCGCTGAGGTTCCGCCACCCGCCCCTATCGCAGGGCGATCCGATCACTCAACCTCAAGCGCCGCGGAGGCTGCTGCTTCTGGGCCTTGTTCCAGGAGCACCCGGAACCCGTCCTCATCCAGCACCGGCACCTTCAGCTGCACGGCCTTGTCGTACTTGGAGCCGGGCGAGTCGCCGACGACCACGAACGCGGTCTTCTTCGACACCGAGCCGGCGGCGCGGCCGCCGCGGGCCATGATGAACTCCTTGGCCTCGTCCCGGGAGTAGGTCTCCAGCGAGCCGGTGACGACGATGGACAGGCCGGTGAGGGTGCGCGGCACCGACTCGTCCCGCTCGTCGGCCATCCGCACCCCGGCGGCGCGCCACTTGCGCACCACTTCGCGGTGCCAGTCCACCTCGAACCATTCGCGGACGGCGGTGGCGATGGTGGGGCCGACGCCGTCGACGGCGGCGATCTCCTCCTCGGCGGCGTCCTCGATGCGCTCCAGGGAGCCGAATTCGCGGGCGAGCGCTTGTGCCGCGGTGGGGCCGACGTGCCGGATGGAGAGCGCCACGAGCACCCGCCACAGCGGCTTCTCCTTGGCGGCGGCGAGGTTCTTGAGCAGCTTGGCACCGTTGGCGGAGAGGTTGCCCTCCTTGGTGCGGAACAGCTCGGTGCGCAGCAGCTCGTCCTCGCCGAGGTCGAACACGTCGCCTTCGTCGACGAGCACGCCGGAGGACAGCAGCGCCACCGCGGATTCGTAGCCCATGGCTTCGATGTCGAAGGCACCGCGCCCGGCCAGGTGGAACAGCCGTTCCCGCAGCTGCGCCGGGCAGGACCGGGAGTTGGGGCAGCGGATGTCGACGTCGCCCGCCTTCTGCCGGTGCAGGGTGGCGCCGCACTCGGGGCATTCGGTGGGCATCACGAATTCGCGTTCGCGGCCGTCGCGGACGTCGACGACGGGCCCCAGCACTTCGGGGATCACGTCGCCCGCCTTGCGGATGACGACGCGGTCGCCGATGAGCACGCCCTTGCGCCGCACCTCGTCGGAGTTGTGCAGGGTGGCCATGGAGACGGTGGATCCGGCGACCTTGACGGGTTCCATCTCGGCGTAGGGGGTGACGCGGCCGGTGCGGCCGACGTTGACCTTGATGTCGCGCAGCGTGGTCGTCGCCTGCTCCGGCGGGTACTTGTAGGCGATGGACCAGCGCGGGGCGCGGGAGGTGGTGCCGAGGCGGCGTTGCAGCGAGACCTCGTCGACCTTGACGACGACGCCGTCGATCTCGTGCTCGGCGGTGTCCCGGTTCTCGCCCCAGTACCGGATGTGCGCCACGATCTCGTCCACTGTGGACAGAACCCGGGTGTGCCGGGACACCGGCAGGCCCCAGGCCTTCAGCGCCGCGTAGGACTCGGACTGCCTGCTCGGTTCGAAGCCCTTCCGCTTGCCAAGGCCGTGGCAGATCAACCGCAGCGGGCGGCGCCGCGTGACGCGCGGGTCCTTCTGCCGCAGCGAACCGGCGGCCGCGTTGCGCGGGTTCGCGAACGGGGATCCGCCCGCGTCGACCAGGGCGGCGTTGAGCTCGGCGAACTCCTCGACGCGGAAGAACACCTCGCCGCGGACCTCCACCAGCGCGGGCACCGGGTACTCGTCGATGCCGTGCAGCTCGGTGGGCACGTCGCCCATGGTGCGCACGTTGAGCGTCACGTCCTCGCCGGTGCGGCCGTCGCCGCGGGTGAGCGCGCGCGCCAGCTTCCCGTCCCGGTACAGCAGGTTGATCGCCAGCCCGTCGATCTTCAGCTCGCACAGGTAGTGCACGTCGGTGCCGACCTCGCGCTCCACCCGGTCCACCCAGGCGCGGAACTCCTCGGTGTCGAAGGCGTTGTCCAGGCTGAGCATCCGCTCCAGGTGGTCCACCGCGGTGAACTCGGTGGAGAAGGTGCCGCCGACGGTCTGCGTCGGCGAGTCGGGGGCGCGCAGCGCGGGGTGCTCGTCCTCCAGCCGCTGCAGTTCCACGAACAGCTCGTCGAACTCGGAGTCGGCGATCGTGGGCGAGTCGAGCACGTAGTAGCGGAACTGGTGACCGCGGACCTCGTCGGCGAGCGCCGCGTAGCGCTCCCGCACCTCGGCGGGCACGTCCTCCACGCCCTCCGCCTGCGCGACGGCCGGGTCGGCGGGCAGCTCGGCGTCCGGCCGCGCGGCGGTTCCGCCCTGCTCGGGGCCGGTCGCGTCCGGACTGGTGGGAGCGGTCTTCTCGCCGGAGGCCGTGCCGGCGCGGTCCTTGCTGGTCACGCACTGAGCCTAACGAGCCACCCCGACAGCTCGCGCGGATCACCCGGCCCCGCGGCGCGCCCGGGCCGCGACCCGGCCGGTGCGGTCACCGCGGGCTACCGGGCGGCGGCTCCGCCACCGGTCCGGGTGGGGCTCGGAATCACCCCGCGTCGTCCGGCCGGGCCGCGGCGCCCACGCCGCGGACCAGTTCGCGGAACTCCAGCAGCCCGATCGCGCCCTGTGGTTCCCGCTCGGCGGTCTCCACCCGGCCGAGGCGGTCCGCGGCGAGCCGCTCGCCGAGCGCGGCGTCCAGCGGCAGGAAGGTCAGCGCCGAGCGGGCCGCGGGCTCCATCGCGGCGAAACCCGGGTGGTACACGGCCACGTCCACCACGCCCTCGGCCTCGTCGACCTGGGCGAACACCCGCACGTCGGCCAGCGGCCAGCGCTCACCCGCCAGGTTCACCACGACCTGCGTCGGATCCGGCACCGGCGGCACCGCGTCGTGGTACTCGAACAGCGAATCGCCGGTGGGAGCGTCGGCCAGCCACGCGTCGGTGTAAGGCCGCACCCGCGGATCGGCCTGGCCGCT
Source organism: Saccharopolyspora sp. 7B (assembly GCF_020177435.1). NCBI lineage: Bacteria > Bacillati > Actinomycetota > Actinomycetes > Pseudonocardiales > Pseudonocardiaceae > Saccharopolyspora > Saccharopolyspora sp. 7B. The sequence goes on from NZ_JAIUKC010000015.1 coordinate 25,054, forward strand.
GACGACGAGCGCGTAAGGGGTGCGCCCACCCTGCTCCAGGGAGAACGCCAGGTCCGGGTGCAACGCCGTGACGGCCGCCGCCAGCTCCGCGTCCAGCTGCTGCGGGGCACCTTCGCCGAGGGCCGCGGCCACTCGCGGCAGCAGTTCGTCCCAGCGGCGCCAGAACTCCGCCGCCTTCGCCCGCGCGTCGGCGGCCACGTCGTCGACCTCGTCGGGCGCGTCCTGGGCGGTGCGGCGGCGGAAGAACCTCAGCATGCGGCCATTGTGCCGCCCCGGCCCCGATTCCCGCGGCCGTTCCGGAAGATCCCGTCCCGCGGCCGATCAGGTCAGGGCCGCGGTCACCAGGTCGGTGAGGTCGCGGCGTTCGATCCGCAGCCTGCCCGCCTCGGCCAGCGCACCGAGCAGCGCGGTCAGCGGATCGCGGTTCGTGGCCTGCCGCAGCACTTCCAGCGCCCGCACCCGCGCGCGGTCCACGCTCGTCACCGGTGCTCGGTGCAGCTCCCACCGGCGCAGCCGCACCACTTCGCCGATGGCGGTGCCGTCCGGTTCGGCCCCGTCCTCCAGCCCGCGCAGCGTCGCGGCCACCACCAGCTGGTCGTGGCCCGCGGTCAGGTCCAGCACGTGCCGCGCCACGTTCACCGCGGCCCGCCGGCACCGGGCGGGACCCGCGCTGCGCACCAGGTCGAGCAGTTCGGTGGGTTCGGCCTCGAAGTCCTCGGCGGCGGGCCGGATGCCGATCTGGCCCAGCCCCACCTCGTCGAGCAACGCCTCCGGGGAGCTGGGCAGGTCCAGCGGCCAGGCCGCGACCGGGTAGGTGGCGAAGTCCCCGTCGAACCACTCCGGGGTCAGCGGTTCACCGGTGATGCGGGCGGCCAGCGCCAGCATCAGCTCGATGGTGTCCGCCCCGCGCTCCCCCGGTCCGCTGCCCGCCCACGGGAGTCCGGCGCGGACCTCTTCGAGCCCGTCGGGCCGGGTCCCCTGGCGGAACGCGGGCATCAGCGCTTCGAAGGACGTGCGCACCTCGCCGTCGACGGCGTGGCTGAACTGGGTGAGCGCGTTGACGTTCCAGAACGCCGAGACGACTTCGGTGCCGCGGCTGACCTGGCGCAGCACCTCCGGCCTGCTGCCCTGGAAACCGCCGTCCTCGGCGACCAGCGTCCACTCCCCGGCGCTGCGCAGCCCGATCACCGGATAGCGGTCCTGGTGGGCGAAGGCCTCTTCGCAGTACTCGTCGAAGTCGAGGGGGCGCCGGTGTTCGGTGATGGCGCCGAACCGCCCCGCGATCGCGTCGAGGCCGGTGCCGCGCACGAAGGTCAAGCACGCGGCGTCCTGGACGGTGCTGCGGTGCACCCATCCGAACCGCTCGACTTCCCCGGTGTTCGACACGTCTGGTTTCTTACCATCGCTGGGACATCCAGGTGATGTGAACGGCACTAACGATCTTGCTCATCGGGGCGAACCTCGCGCCACCGCTAGCGTTCCGCCGCTTCCGCGAACACCTCGTTGACCTGTCGCGCCACCGCGGGCGCCCGCCGCGCCCACTCCGGGGAGGCCCCGGCCAGCCCGCAGGACGGGCACACCGCGGCGCGTTCCAGCAGCGCCTTCGGCGCGAAACCGAGGCGGGCGGCCAGTTCCAGCCCGGGCCGGGCGAGTTCCCGCGGATCCGGGCGGTGTTCCGGGTCGACGGCGGGGACCAGGCCGAGCAGCAGCCGGGTGCCCTCCTCCCACGCTTCGCCGAGCTCGTCGGCGAACGCCCCGGTGACCGAGCCGAGCCGAGTGGCGTCCAGCGAGATCGTCCCGGCGCCCGCGCCGCGCAGCAGCCGCACCGGCGGCCGGGACGCGCAGCAGTGCACGATCACCGGCTGCCCGGTGGCGGCGGCGAGACCGTCGATCAGGTCCGCGAGCAGTCGCTGCGCCTCCGGCCCGGGCACCGCGGGCACCTGGCCGTAGCCGGACGGGGTGGGCAGGTTCCCGGCGAGCACGGCGGGCAGCGATGGTTCGTCGAGCTGCACCACGACGGGCGCGCCGGTGCGGGCGGAGACTTGCGCGGCGTGTGCGCGGAGCCCTTCGCCGAGGGATTCGGCGAAGTCCCGCAGCGCGCCCGGGTCGGTGAGCACCCGGTGCCCGCGCTCCAGCTCGATGCCGGCCGCGAGCGTCCACGGTCCGGCGGCCTGCACCTTGACCGCGCGCGGCGCACCGGCTTCGGCGACGGCCTGCTCGACGGCGTCCAGGTCCCACCGCAGCAGGTCCAGGGCGCGGCGGTGGTCCCGGCCGGGGCGGCCCGCGACGCGGTAGCCGGAGGGCACGACCTCGACGGCGAGGTCGACGAGCAGCCCGGCGGTGCGGCCGAGGATGTCGGCACCCACTCCGCGCGCGGGCAGCTCCGGGAACGGCATCAGGTCCGGCAGCTCGCCCAGCACGACGCGGGCGGCTTCCAGCGGATCCGTTCCCGGCATCGAGCCGATGGCGGTGGCGATCCCGGGGTTCCACGCTGCGTCACTCACGCCCCCATTATCGGCGGCGCCCACGGGCGGACCGGCAGGCGGGATGCGCACGCTAGGTTAGGCTAACCATGCTTACCGTCCTTCGGTGTCACCCGCTCGGGCGCGCCGGTTCTGCGAAGGAGTACTCCATGCCCCTGTCGTCCGGGACGTCCGCGCTCTCGCGCCGCGGGTTGCTGCAAGCCGCGGGGGTGCTCGCCGTGCTGGGCGCCGCGGGCTGCGCGGGAGGAGGCGGCGCCGCCGAACCCGAAGGGGCGACCCGCAGCGTCGACTCGCACCTGGGCCCGGTGACCATCCCGGCCGACCCGCAGCGCGTCGTGTGCCTCGACCAGTACGCCACCATCGCGCTGCTGGACGTCGGCATCCGGCCCGCGGCCACCGTCGACGGCCTCGACGACTGGATGCCGCAGCAGCACAAGGCGGCCTACGAGCAGCTGCCCCGCGTCGGCGGCTACCAGCCGGAGATGGAACGGGTGATCTCCATGCACCCCGACCTGATCATCGGCAACAGCGCGTTCACCCTCACCGGCGGCAGCACCTACGAGCAGCTGTCCGGCATCGCGCCGACCGTCATCCTCACCTCCCGGGTGTCCGGCGAGTGGCAGGAGATGGCGTTGCAGGCCGCGAACATCGTGAACCGGCCGGAGCCGATGAACCGGCTGCGCGACGACTACCTCGCGCGGGCGAAGAAGATCCGCGAGACCTACGCGGACGCGCTGGGCCGCACCCGGTTCAACCTGGTGGCCTCGTTCAGCTCCGGCAGCTGGAACCTGTGCCTGCCGGACTCGTGGAGCGGCGTCGTGCTCGCCGAGGCGGGCGCCCGGTTCGGCTCCGCCGCGGAAGGCAAGACCGGCAGCGCCGTCGAGCACTCCTACGAGCAGCTGGGCGTGCTCAACGACACCGATGTGCTGCTGTACCAGGTGAACCCGGACGGTTCGGCGGAACCGGCGATGGAGGCGCTGCTCGGGCAGGGCGCGTTCCAGAACCTGCCCGCCGTTCGCGAGCGGCGCGGGATCCCGTTCCACAACCTGTACGTCTTCGGCTACTCCCAGGCCGTCGCGGCCCTGGACGAGCTCGAAGCGATCCTCAAGACCCGCTGACGCACCGGCTGCACGGCGGCCCGAGGGGATCCGGCGCGGCGGCCGCTGCTCGGCTGAACGGCCCACCGGCCCGAGATCGGGCGGGTGGGCCGTTCAGCCGAGCGGGCCGGAGGATCCTCAGCGGGTCGCCGAGATGAGGCCGCTGCCGAGGACCAGATCGCCCTCGGGTTCCGGGCGGTACAGCACGATCGCCTGGCCAGGGGCCACGCCGCGCAGCGGTTCGGTGAGCTCGACGCGCAGGCCGCCGTCCGCGACCTCGGCGACGGCCCCCGCCGTGCCGCCGTGCGCGCGCACCTGCACCACGCACTCGGTGGACCCGTCCAGTTCCCGCTCGGACGGCCAGATCGGCCGCTTCGCGTCGATCCCGGTCACCCCGAGGTGGTCGGCCGAGCCGACCTTCACGGTGCCCGACACCGGTTCCAGCGACAGGACGTAGCGCGGTTTGCCGTCCGGCGCGGGGGCGTCGATGCCGAGGCCCTTGCGCTGCCCGACGGTGAACCCGTGCACGCCGGTGTGCTTGCCGAGGACCGCGCCGGTCTCGGCGTCCACCAGCTCACCCGGGGTCTGCCCGAGCTTCGACTCCAGGAAGGAGCGGGTGTCGCCGTCGGGGATGAAGCAGATGTCGTGGCTGTCCGGCTTCTGCGCGACGGCCAGGTCGCGGCGCTCCGCCTCGGCCCGCACCTCGGACTTCAGCGAGTCGCCCAGCGGGAACATCGAGTGCCGCAGCTGCTCCGCGGTCAGCGAGGCCAGCACGTAGGACTGGTCCTTGCCCTCGTCGCGGCTGCGGCGCAGCTCCGGCACGCCGTCCTGCACGACGAGCCGCGCGTAGTGGCCGGTGCACACGGCGTCGAAGCCGAGCGCCATCGCCTTCTCCAGCAACGCCTCGAACTTGATCTTCTCGTTGCAGGTGAGGCACGGGTTCGGGGTGCGGCCGGCGGCGTACTCGCCGACGAAGGTCTCGATGACCTCCTCGGTGAACCGCTCGGCGAAGTCCCACACGTAGAACGGGATGCCGAGGATGTCGGCGGCGCGCCGCGCGTCGCGGGAGTCCTCGATGGTGCAGCAGCCGCGGGCGCCGGTGCGCAGCGTCCCCGGTTTCGCCGACAGCGCCAGGTGCACGCCGGTCACGTCGTGGCCGGCCTCCACCGCGCGGGCGGCGGCGACCGCGGAGTCCACCCCGCCGCTCATCGCAGCCAGTACTCGCACTGCCTCACACCTCCGTCGTGGCGGTCGTCCGCGCCGCCGCACGGCGCAACCCGGTCAGCCCGGCGTTGCGCGCCCGTTCCACCACCGGCCCGATGGCCTCGGTCAGCGCCCGCACGTCGGCGCCGGTGGAGTCGTGTCCCAGGGAGAACCGCAGCGAGCCGCGCGCCGCCCGCGGTTCGGCCCCCATCGCCAGCAGCACGTGGCTCGGTTCGGCGACGCCCGCGGTGCAGGCGGAACCGGTGGAGCACTCGATGCCGTGCGCGTCCAGCAGCATCAGCAGGCTGTCGCCCTCGCAGCCGGGGAAGGTCAGGTGCGCGTTGCCGGGCAGCCGCGCCGGCGCCGGTCCGGTCACCGACAGGTCCGGGTCGCCGTTGAGCACCACGTCCGGCACCGCCGCGCGCACCCCGGCGAGGAGTTCGTCGCGCAGCGCGGCGACCGCGGGCACGTGCGCGGCGCGCTGCTCGACGGCTTCGCGGGTCGCGGTGGCCAGGCCGATCACCCCGGGCACGTCGAGCGTTCCGGAGCGCACCTCCCGCTCCTGGCCGCCGCCGTGCTGCAGCGGGGTGCACGGCACGTCGCGCGCCAGCAGCAGCACGCCCGCTCCGTAGGGGCCGCCGACCTTGTGCCCGGTCATGGTGAGCGCGGCGGCGCCGGAGGCGGCGAAGTCGACCGGCACGGTGTCCACGGCCTGCACCGCGTCGGTGTGCAGCGGCACCCCGTAGCGGTCGGCGATCGCGGCGAGCTCCGGGATCGGGTTGACGGTGCCGACCTCGTTGTTGGCCCACATCACGGTGGCCAGCGCGACGCGGTCGGGATCGGCGCGCAGCGCCTCCTCGAACGCCTCGGGGCGCACCCGGCCGTGCTCGTCGACGGGCAGCCAGGTGACGTCGGCGCCTTCGTGCTCGGCGAGCCACTCCACGGTGTCGAGCACCGCGTGGTGCTCCACCGCGGAGGCCAGCACCCGGTCGCGCGCCGGGTCCGCGCCGCGGCGGGCCCAGAAGATGCCCTTCACCGCGAGGTTGTCGCTCTCGGTGCCGCCGCCGGTGAACAGCACTTCGGAGGGCCGGGCGCCGAGGGCGGTGGCGATGGTCTCGCGGGACTCCTCCACGGCGCGGCGGGCCCGGCGGCCCGAGGTGTGCAGGGACGAGGCGTTGCCCAACCGGGCCAACGCCCCGCTCATCGCCGTGACCGCTTCCGCCCGCATGGGCGTGGTGGCCGCGTGGTCGAGGTAAGTCATCGCCCCACCAGGGTAATGCAGGCTCATCACCCGACTCGCCGTGCCAGGTGCTCGGTCACGCCCGGCCGCTGCGGAACACGCGGACGGCACCGAGCACGGCGATCACCGCCAGCCCCAGGTCCAGCGGCACCACCCCCGCGGTGGCCGCCCCCGGCGCGGCCAGCGCGGCCACCAGGACGCCGCCGAGCGCCACCAGCAGGGCCTGCCCGAGCATGTCGGAGATCTGCAGCGCCGAGGAGTGGAACCCGCGCTGCTCCGGCGCCGACAGCGCCAGCACCCGCACCGAGGTGCTGGCCACGCCGAGCCCCATCCCCACCCCGCCGAGCGACCACAGCACGAACACCGGCCACGCCGAGCCGCCGGCCGGGGCGATCAGCACCAGCCCGGCCACCGCGATCGCCACCAGCACCAGCCCGGACCCCACCAGGTGCTCCCGGCGCGCACCGGCCCGGCGGCTCTGCCACAGCGCCCCGACGCTCCAGCCGAGCGAGCCGACGGTCAGCGGGACGCCCGCCGCGGTCGGCGAGAACCCGTGCACCACGGACAGGGTCAGCGGCACGAACGCCTGCGCGGTGAAGAACACCCCGGCGAGCAGGCCGCGCGCGAGCACCATCACCGGGATGCCGGGCCGCCCGGTCCCGGTACCGCTGGGCAGCAGCACCCGCAGCGACGGCACCAGCACCAGCAACCCGACCAGTCCCGCGACCAGCACCGGCAACCGCACTCCCCCGGCCGAACCGGACAGGTCCTGCGCCGCCCAGTTCAGCCCCACGGTCCCGGCGGCGGCGCCTACCGCCGCCAGCGGCAGCCCCGGAACGGGCGCGGCGTCCGGTTCGCCCTCGGAACCGATCCGCCGCACCGTCGGCACCAGCAGCAGCGCCCCGAGCACCATCAGCGGCGCCAACCCGAGGAACACCCAGCGCCAGCCCACGTGCTCGGTCAGCGCCCCCGCCACCACCGGCCCGAGCAGCGCGGGCACCACCCAGGCCGCGGACAGCGCGCCGAACGCGGCAGGCCGGTCCCGCTCCGGGTAGACGCGGGCGATCAGCACGTACAGCGCGACGATCTGCGCCCCGGCACCGAGCCCCTGCAGCGCGCGGGCCACCAGCAGCACCGGCATCCCCGGCGCGAACCCGGCGAGCACCAGGCCCGCCGCGAACGTCGGCATCGCCACCAGCAGCGGGACCGCGGGACCGCGCCGGTCGCAGATCCGGCCCGCGACGACCGTGCCGATGGCGCTGGCCGCCATGAAGATCGTGAACGGCCACGAGTACCACTGCTCGGCGCCCCATTCGCGCACGATCGTCGGCAGCGCGGTCCCGATGCCCATCGCCTCGAACGCGGCGAGGGTGATGACGAGGACCAGTCCGGCGGTGAAGTTCCGCCGCTGCGGGCTCCACAGCGCGCTGGTCGAAGGACGGGCGGGTTCGGGCGTGCCGGTGGCTTCGTCGTCGATCGTCACCCGGTGAGCCTGCAACCCGCACCCCGGTCGAGGTCCAGTCGAGTCCACCGTTCGGCGGTGCGAGACCTGCGCCGGGCCGGACGCCGGCGGTCGCTCCTACGCTGGCCCCGGAGCGAGCCGCCACCACGGAGGAGCAGGTCATGGTCGACGCCCAGCAGCAGTTGGCCGCGGTGCGGCGCACCGTCGGCACCCGCGAACTGGAGACCGGTCCCGCGCGGGTCGCGGTGCTCGCCGAACGGCTGGACGCGCCGCTCGACGAGGTCTGGGACGCCGTGACGAGCGCCGAGCGGATCCCGCGGTGGTTCCTGCCGATCAGCGGGGAGCTGCGCCTCGGCGGCCACTACCAGCTGGAGGGGCACGCGGGCGGCACCGTGCGGCGCTGCGATCCGCCGCGCTCCTTCGCCGCGACCTGGGAGTTCGGCGGCGAGGTGAGCTGGATCGAGGTGCGGCTGCGCCCCGCCGACGGCGGCACCGACCTGGAGCTGGAGCACCTGGCGCACGTGTCCGAGCAGCGCTGGGCGCAGTACGGGCCGGGTGCGGTCGGGCTCGGCTGGGACTCGATGCTGCTCGGCCTCGCCTCGCACCTGGCGCCGGAGGGCGGGATCACCCCGGAGGAGGGCCCGGAGTGGCTGGCGTCCGAGGAAGGCCTGCGGTTCCTGCGCGCCGGCTCCGAAGCCTGGTACGCGGCGAGCGTGGCCGCGGGCACCCCGGAACCGGAGGCGCGCGCCGCCGCCGACCGCACCCTCGCCGCCTACACCGGCCGGGAATGAGCGAACCTCGGCGAACCGGGCCCCCCACGACGGCGGAAGAGGACGATGGAGAAGTACGGCGACACCCTGTTCACCCTGGACGCCGACGAGGAGGTGCGGCTCGGCCTGCTGTGCCGGATCTTCGACCCGGAGACCACCCGCCTGCTCGCCGAGCTCGGCACCCGGCCGGACGCCCGCTGCCTGGAGGTCGGCGCCGGCTCCGGCTCGGTCGCCCGGTGGTGGTGCGAGCAGGTCCCCGACGGCGAGGTGGTCGCGACCGACGTGCAGACCTCCCTGCTGGAGCGCGACCCGCGCCCGAACCTGACCGTGCTGCGCCACGACGTGGTCCGCGAGGTGTTCCCGCCGGAGTCGTTCGACGTGATCCACGCCCGGCTGGTGCTGTCCCACCTCCGCGAGCGCGACGAGGTGCTGCGCCGGATGCGGGACTGGTTGCGGCCCGGGGGCGTCGTGCTGGTCGAGTCGTTCGGCTGGTTCCCGCTGGGCGGTTCGCCGAACCCGGTCTACAGCGGGGTGCTGCGGCGGTGGAGCGACCTGCTGCGGGAGGTCGTGGGCACCGACAGCGGCTGGTCCCGGCGCCAGCCCGGATCGCTGCTGGAGCTCGGCTACCGGGACGTCGGGGCGCGCTCGGCCACCTGGCACCTGCGCGGCGGCACGGACCTCGCCGAGTTCTGGCGGCGCGGCGTGGCGATGTCGGCGGAGCGGCTGCTCACCGACGGCCGGGTGTCGGCGGACGAGCTGGCGGAGTTCCACCGCCTGCTGCGGGACCCGGGTTTCTGGGATCTCTCCCCCGCGTTCGTGCAGGCGTGGGGCCACCGCTAGCGGTTCCCCCCGGGGCCCTTCCGCCAGGACGGTGCCGGGTCGCCGTTCAGCGGCCGCGCCGCTGACGAGGAGCGGACGTCCCCGACACCGGCCCGCTGCCGCGTTCGTCCAGCGGTGATCAGGCCGCCGACGGGAGCGGGTGCGGGGCGCAGCGGTGCCGGTGGGCGGGGTGCCGTTCCGCTGCGGAGGTGGCTCGGGCGACGGCGTGCCGTGCGCGGCGGGCCAGCTCGGCCCGGGGGCCGGTCGCCAGCTCCGGCAGCACCTCGAACTCCACCACCAGGTCCCGCGCCCGCGCCACCGCGAGCACCGAGTCCAGCAGGGTCGCCGCCCCGACGAACGCGGCGACCGTGGTGGGCTCCCCGGCCCCGGTGCGGAACCGCAGGGCCACCGGCCGCACCGGCACCCCCGCGTCCAGCGCCGCCTGGAACACCGCGGGCCGGTAGCGCCCGGAGGCCCGGCCGCACCAGGTGGTGCCCTCCGGGAAGGCGCCGACGACGGCACCACCGCGCAGCGCGTCGGCGAGCGCGCCGATCGCGGCGGGCAGCGCCGAAAGCCGCTCCCGGTCGATGTAGAGGGTGCCGACGCGGGTGGCCAGCGGTCCCACCACCGGCCAGGCCCGCAGTTCGATCTTCGCCAGCAACCGCATCGGCCGCACCGCCATCAGCGCCACCACGTCCAGCCAGGACACGTGGTCGGTGACCACCAGGCAGCCGGAGCTCCCGAGCTCGCCGCGCACCACGAACCGCACCCCGAACGCGCGCAGCAGCGCCCGGAACCAGGCCCGCACCAGCGCGGTGCGCAGCGAGCCGCGCAGCAGCGCGAACACCACCGCCAGCGCCACGCCCAGCAGCAGCAGCGCCACCGCGCGGGACAACCGCAGCACCACCAGGTGGGTGCCGGCCCGCGGGCTCCCCGGCCCGGGCAGGCATCCGGGACCGCACGGGGAGTCCGGGAACCACGGGTGCGTCATGCCGACGCGCCCAGGAAGAACCGCAGGTACCGCTGGTCGATCTCGGTGAAGTTGAGCAGCACGAAGAAGTCCGCGACCCCGAACTCCGGGTCGTGCGCGGGCGGCCCGCACACCCAGGCCCCGAGCCGCAGGTAGCCCTTCAGCAGCGGCGGCAGCGGCCCGCGGTGGGTGCGCGGCACCCCGTCCGGGTCCCACGGCAGGTAGGGCCGCACCTGCAGCTCGGGCGGCGAGGCGTGCTTCGCGGACACGGTGTCCCACACCTTCGCCGCCAGCGGCCCGCCGTCGTCCAGCGGCACCGAGGCGCACCCGGCGAGCCAGGTGTGGCCGGACAGCAGCATGTAGCGGGCGATCCCCGCCCACACCAGGCTCACCACCGCGCCGGAGCGGTGGTCGCGGTGCACGCAGGACCGGCCGGTCTCGACCAGGGCCGGGCGCAGCGAGGTGAGCGAGCCCAGGTCGAACTCGCCCTCGGAGTACAGCTTCCCGGCGGCGTGCGCGCGTTCCGGCGGGAGCATCCGGTAGGTCCCGACGACCGCCCCGGAGCGGTCGCCGCGGACGATCAGGTGATCGCAGAAGTCGTCGAACGGATCGGTCTCCACGCCGGGCAGGTCGGCGTGCACGGTGGCGCCCATCTCCTCGGCGAACACCTGGTAGCGCAGGCGTTGGGCGGCCCGCACCTCCTCGGTGTCCCTGGCGACGAGCAGCGAGTAGTGGGCGCCGTCGGTGGCGGGCGATCCTGCGGGCGCGGTGCTGGCAAGCAGCTGCGACTCGGACATGCCTGAAGGTGTATCGCCGCGCGCAGGAAGCGCAGTAGATCGGACGAGGGCACGCAGCAGGAACTTTCGGTGAATGCGCGGTACTCGATCGATGCGGTCCGCCTCGCGGGTCGCCGCGGCCCGGGAAGTAGGTTTGCGGGATGCCTGAGCCCGACCGGAACCTCGTGGAACTGTTCACCGACGGCGCCTGCAGCGGCAACCCCGGCCCCGGCGGGTGGGGCGTGGTGCTGCGCTACGGCGACCACGAGCGCGAGCTGCACGGCGGGGAGCCCGCCACCACGAACAACAAGATGGAGCTCACCGCGGTCATCGAGGGGCTGGCCGCGCTGACCCGCCCGATGCCGCAGGTGCGGGTGTTCAGCGACAGCACCTACGTGCTCAAGGGCATCTCGGAGTGGATGCGCGGCTGGAAGCGCAACGGCTGGTTGACCTCGGCGAAGAAGCCGGTGAAGAACGCGGACCTGTGGCAGCGCCTGGACGCCGAGGTGCAGCGGCACGGCGAGGTGACGTGGAACTGGGTGAAGGGCCACAACGGCCACCCGGAGAACGAGCGCGCCGACAAGCTCGCCTGCCAGGGCCGCGACGAGCACCGCTGACCCGCGGCCGGGCTCCGGCGGTGGCCGCCGCCGAGGAGCCCGTCCGTACGACGAGAACGGGCCGCGCCCCGGTGCGGGGTGCGGCCCGTTCTCGGCTCAGCGGAGGGCTCAGCCCTTGCGCTTGCCGACCTCGTCGGTCAGCTGCGGGGCGACCTTGAACAGGTCGCCCACGACGCCGTAGTCGGCGATCTCGAAGATCGGCGCCTCGGCGTCCTTGTTGACCGCCACGATCGTCTTCGAGGTCTGCATCCCGGCGCGGTGCTGGATGGCGCCGGAGATCCCGAGGGCGATGTAGAGCTGCGGCGAGACGGTCTTGCCGGTCTGCCCGACCTGGAACTGGTGCGGGTAGTAGCCGGAGTCGACCGCGGCGCGGGAGGCGCCGCCGGCGGCGCCGAGCGAGTCGGCGAGCTTCTCGACGACGTCGAACGACTCGGCCGAACCGACGCCGCGGCCCCCGGAGACGACCACGGACGCCTCGGTGAGCTCGGGGCGGTCCCCGGCCTCGGCGGGCTGCACGCCGGTGATCTTGGCGTTCTTCGCGGCGTCGACCGCGGGCACCTCGACCGCTTCCTGGGCACCGGCGCCGGCGGCCTGCTCGGCCTCGACGCTGCCGGGCAGCACGGTCACGACCGGCGTGCCGGTGGTGACCTGGGCCTTGGCGTTGTAGGTGCCGCCGAACAGCGAGTGCGAGCCGATCCCGTCGCCGTCGATGTCGACGACCTCCGAGAGCAGACCCGAACCGAGCCGCACGGCCAGCCGGCCCGCGATCTCCTTGCCGTCGATCGAGCCCGGTACCAGCACCGCGGCCGGGGAGGCCGAGCCGACCAGCGACGCGAGCACGTCGACGGCCGGGGTGACCAGGTAGGACGCGGTGTCGGCGGACTCGGCCGCGTACACCTTCTCGGCGCCGTAGGACGCCAGCACATCGGCCAGCTTGCCCGCTTCACCGGGCTCGCCGACGACGACCGCGGACGGTGCGCCGAGGCGGCGGGCGGCGGTCAGCAGCTCCAGGGTGACCTTCTTGACCTCACCGCCGGAGTGGTCGACGAGGACCAGAACCTCAGACATGTCTTTCATCTCCTCGCGAACCTAGGACTCAGACCAGCTTCTCGGCGGCCAAGAACTCGACGATCTTGGTGCCGCCGTCGCCCTCGTCGTTGACGCGCTGGCCGGCCTGCTTCGGCGGCTTCGGCGCGGACTCCACGACCTTCGACCCGGCACCGGCCAGTCCGACCTCGGACGCGTCGATGCCGGCGTCGGCCAGGGTCAGCACGGAGACCGGCTTCTTCTTGGCGGCCATGATGCCCTTGAAGGACGGGTACCGCGGCTCGTTGATCTTCTCGGTGACCGACACGACCGCGGGCAGGTTCGCCTCCAGGCTGATGATGCCCGCGTCGGTCTCGCGCTCGATGCTGATGGTCGAGCCGTCGGTGGTGACCTTGCGCGCGTAGGTCAGCTGCGGCAGGCCCAGCAGCTCGGCCAGCATCGCCGGGACCGCGCCCACGCGGCCGTCGGTGGCCTCGTTGCCCGCGATCACCAGGTCCACGGAGTCGACGGTGCCGACGACCTTGGCGAGGGCCTTGGCGGTGGAGACCGCGTCGGAACCGGCCAGCGCCTCGTCGGAGAGGTGCACCGCCTTGTCCGCGCCCATCGACAGCGCCTTGCGGATCGCGTCGGTGGCGCGGTCCGGACCCATCGCCACGACGGTCACCTCACCGCCCTGCGCCTCCTTGATCAGCAGCGCCTCTTCCACCGCACGTTCGTTGATCTCATCCAGCACGGCGTCCGCCGACTCGCGGTCGAGCGTGTGGTCGGAGTCTTTGAGCTTGCGCTCGGACCACGTGTCGGGCACCTGCTTCACCAGGACGACGATGTTCATGGGTCCTCTTCGACCTCCTGCGGACTTCACGTCGGCTTCGCTTGCGTTTCGCGCGGTTGCGCGGGGCTTCCGTTCGGTGCGATGACACCGCTACCGGGAAGTTCGACCTTGCCACGGCGCACTGGTGGTGGCACAGTGACGCCGCCCACCCCGGATGTTACTTGCCGGTAGCCCCTGCACAACCGAGGTTTCCCGTGACGGTACTCACGTCGTCGCCAGGACTTTCCACCAGTCCCGCGGAAGTCCGCCCCGGAACTTCCCCCGGCCAAGATCTGAAAACTTTCACAAGTGACTAGCCTGCACGCCATGAAGCACCACGTCGCCATCGTGACGGACTCCACCGCCTCGATCCCGCCCGACGTCGCCGATCAGCTGAACATCTGCGTGATCCAGCTGGAACTCACGATCGGCGACCAGGAGAACGACGAACGCCGCATCCCGCACTCGGAACTCGCGCAGGCGATGCGCGACGGCACCCACGTCGAAACGGGACCGCCGCCGCCACCAGCGTTCTTCTGGAACTACAACGACGCCGCCTCCTCCGGGGCCGAGGCGATCGTCTCCGTGCACATCTCCGAAGGCCTCTCCCAGACCTGCCAGTCCGCGCGCACCGCCGCGGAGGAGATCAGCCTGCCGGTGTTCGTGGTCGACTCGCGGCTGTGCGGGCTCGGCATGGGGTTCCCGGTGATCGCCGCCGCCGAGGCCGCCGCCGCGGGCGGCAGCACCCAGGGCGTGCTCGGCGTGCTGGACCGCAGGCTGCGCAGCACCACCCAGATGATCTACGTGGACACCCTGGAATACCTGCGCCGCAGCGGCCGCGTGGGCCGCGCCCAGGCCTTCTTCGGGCAGGCGCTGTCCATCAAACCGGTGCTGGTGCTGCGCGAAGGCATCCTGGAACCGATGGTCAAGGGCCGCGGACCGGAGCGGGCGCTGAAGAAGGCCGTGCGCGAAGCCGTCGCCCGCGCCGGCGACGGGCCGGTGGACATCGGCATCGAGCACTTCCAGTACGGCGAACGCGCCCACGAGATCGCCGAGCAGCTGCGCTCGCAGCTCCCGCAGGCCCGCCGCGTCGTCGTCGCCGAGACCAGCGCCATCATCGGCGCCCACGCCGGGCCGGGGGCGCTCGGGCTCACCGTCTCCCCCGCCACCTGATCAGCGCAGCGCCTTGTCCAGGGCCCGGTGGATCCGCTTGGCCGACACCGCCTTCGGGGTGCCGATCGACTGCGCGAACAGGGAGACGCGGAACTCCTCGATCATCCAGCCGACGTCGAGGAGTTCCGGCGCGGGCGCGTGCCCGTCCGGCACCGCGTCCAGCGCGTCCAGGTAGCGGTCCCGCACCTCGTCGACCTGCGCCATCCACTGCCGGTCCCGCTGCGGGTGGTGCTGGACCTTCTCCAGCCGCTGCTCCACGGCCCGCAGGTAGCGCTCCAGGTCCGGCAACCGCGCCCACCCGGCCTCGGTGACGAACCCCGGGTGCAGCAGGCCGGAGAGCTGCTCCTCGACGTCGGCGCGCGAATCGGCCGGCATGGTCGGCGCCCGGTCGGCGAGCGCCGAGCGGGCCCGCTGCGCCGCGTCGAGGACCTTCTCCACCTTGGCGGCGGCGTCGGCGGTGACCGGGCCGAGCCCGGCGCGCACCTTCGCCTGCAGCGCCGCGAACCCGTCCTGGCTCCACACCGGGCCGCCCGCGTCGGCGACGAGCTTGTCCACCGCGCAGCTCGCGCAGTCCTGCAGCAGCAGCCCCAGATCGCCGTGCGGGGCGGTGCCCAGCACCACGCGGGTGCGGGCGTTCATGCCGCGCTGCAACGACTTCACCGGCGACGGCAGGTTCAGCAGCAGCAACCGGCGGGTGCCGTCCCACAGCGCGCGGCGCTGCTCGGCCTCGGTGTCGAACATGCGGACCGCGACGGAATCGCCCTCGTCCACCAGCGACGGGTAGGCCTTCACCGCGTTCCCGCCGCGATCCTGCTCGAAGGTGCGGGGCAGTTCCCCGAAGTTCCACGAGTCCAGCCCGGCGCGTTCCACGGTGCCCGCGGCCGCGGAGATCTCGGCGCGCAGCTTCGGCCGCAGCCGCCGCTTCAGCTCCTCCAGGTCCTTCGACTCGGCGAGCTTCTTCCCGTCGCCGTCGATGACGCGGAACGACATCGACAGGTGGTCGGCCAGCGAGTCCACGTCGAACTCGCCCGGCGGCACCGTCACCCCGGTCATCCGCCGCAGCTGGTCGCTGAGCGCCCCGACCAGGTCGCCCTGCAGCGCGGGCATCCGGGACAGCGCGGCCTTCGCGTGGTCGGGCACCGGGACGAAGTTGCGCCGCAACGACTTCGGCAGCGATTTGATCAGCGCGACGACGAGTTCCTCGCGCAGGCCCGGGATCTGCCAGTCGAACCCGGCCGGTTCGATCTGGTTGAGCACCGCCAGCGGGACGTGCGCGGTGACGCCGTCGGCGTCCGCGCCCGGCTCGAACTGGTAGGTCAGCTCCAGCCGGTGCCCGCCCTGCTGCCAGGCGTCCGGGTAGTCGTGGTCGGTGACCCGCGCCGACTCCTGGTTGATGAGCATGGACTTCTCGAAGTTGAGCAGGTCCGGCTGCTCGCGGCGGGTCTTCTTCCACCAGCTGTCGAAGTGCCTGCCGGAGACGACCTCGGCGCCGACCCGCTGGTCGTAGAACTCGAACAGCGTTTCGTCGTCGACGAGGATGTCGCGGCGGCGGGCCCGTTCCTCCAGGCCCTCCACCTCGGCCAGCAGCGCGCGGTTGTCGTGGAAGAACCGGTGGTTCGTGTCCCAGTCGCCCTCCACCAGCGCGTGCCGGATGAACAGCTCCCGGCACAGCTCCGGTTCGACGCGGCCGTAGTTCACCTTGCGGTCGGCGACCAGCGGCACCCCGTACAGCGTGACCTTCTCGGCGGCGACGACGGCGGCCCGCTTCTTCTCCCAGTGCGGTTCGCTGTAGCTGCGCTTCACCAGGTGCCCGGCGAGCTGCTCCACCCACTCGGGTTCGACGCGGGCGTTGACCCGCGCCCACAGCCGGGAGGTCTCGACGAGCTCGGCGGACATCACGAACCGCGGTGGCTTCTTGAACAGGGCCGAGCCGGGGAAGATCGCGAACTTGGCGCTGCGCGCTCCCAGGTATTCGGTGGCGCCGCGCTGGCGCTTGCCGCTCTGCTTCTTCTCGTCGACGTCCTTGAGCCCGATGTGCGACAGCAGCCCGGCCAGCAGCGAGCGGTGCACCAGCTCGGGCGCGGCCGGGTTGTCGTTGAGCGTCATGTCCAGCGACTTCACCATCTGCCGCAGCTGCGAGTACAGGTCCTGCCACTCGCGCACCCGCAGGTGGTTGAGGAAGTCCGCCTTGCACTGCTTGCGGAACTGGTTCGACGACAGCGCGCGCTGCTGCTCCCGCAAGTGGTTCCACAGGTTCAGGAACGCCAGGAAGTCCGAGCCCTCGTCGGTGAACCGGGCGTGCTTCTCCCCCGCCGCCTGCTGGTGCTCGGCGGGGCGCTCCCGCGGGTCCTGGATGGACAGTGCGGCGGCGATGACGAGCGTCTCGTGCAGGCAGCCGTTGCGGTCCGCGGCCAGCACCATCCGCGCCAGCCGCGGGTCGACGGGCAGCTGCGCGAGGGTGCGGCCGACGGGGGTGAGCGTGCGCTTCCCGTCCTGCTCGCCGGTGTCCAGCGCGCCCAGCTCGTGCAGCAGGTTCACGCCGTCGGTGATCTGGCGGCGGTCCGGCGGCTCCAGGAACGGGAACTCGGCCACGTCGCCGAGGCCCAGCGAGGTCATCTGCAGGATCACCGAGGCGAGGTTGGTGCGCAGGATCTCCGGGTCGGTGAACTCCGGCCGGGACTCGAAGTCCTGCTCGGAGTACAACCGGATGCAGATGCCCTCGGACACGCGGCCGCAACGGCCCTTGCGCTGGTTCGCCGACGCCTGCGACACCGGCTCGATCGGCAGCCGCTGCACCTTGGTGCGGAAGCTGTACCGGGAGATGCGGGCGGTGCCCGGGTCGATCACGTACTTGATGCCGGGCACCGTCAGCGAGGTCTCGGCGACGTTGGTGGCGAGCACGACGCGCCTGCCGGTGTGCGGTTGGAACGCGCGGTGCTGCTCGGCGGCGGAGAGCCGCGCGTACAGCGGCAGCACCTCCGTGTTCCGCAGCTTCAGCTGCTCCAGCGCGTCGGCGGTGTCGCGGATCTCCCGCTCACCGCTGAGGAACACCAGCACGTCCCCGTCGCCTTCGGCGCCGAGCTCGTCGACGGCCTCGCAGATCGCCTGCGTCTGGTCCCGTTCGAGCGCGGGCAGGTCCGGGTCGTCCGGTTCCTCCACCAGCGGCCGGTAGCGGACCTCGACCGGGTAGGTGCGGCCGGAGACCTCCACGACGGGGGCGTCGTCGAAGTGCCGGGAGAACCGCTCCGGGTCGATCGTCGCCGAGGTGATGATCACCTTGAGGTCGGGGCGGCGCGGCAGCAGCTGCTTGAGGTAGCCGAGGATGAAGTCGATGTTGAGGCTGCGCTCGTGCGCCTCGTCGATGATGAGCGTGTCGTAGCGGCGCAGCAGCCGGTCCCGCTGGATCTCGGCGAGCAGGATGCCGTCGGTCATCAGCTTCACCAGCGTCGACTCGCCCGCGCGCTCGGTGAACCGCACCTGGTAGCCGATCGCCTCGCCCAGCTCGGTGCCGAGCTCCTCGGCGACGCGTTCGGCGACGGTGCGGGCCGCGATCCGGCGCGGCTGGGTGTGGCCGATGCCGCCCTGGATGCCGCGCCCCAGCTCCAGACACATCTTCGGCAGCTGGGTCGTCTTCCCGGAGCCGGTCTCGCCCGCGACGATCACCACCTGGTTGTCCCGGATCGCCGCCAGCAGGTCGTCGCGGCGCGCGCTGACCGGCAGCTGCTCGGGGTAGGTGATGCGCGGGACCGCGGCGCGGCGGCGCTCGACCCGCTGTTCGGCGGCCGCGACCTCGGCGGTGATCTCGCCGGTGACCGAGTCCAGCGCCGCGGCGTCGCGGATCTTGCGGGCGCCTTCGATGCGGCGGCGGAGCCTGCGCTGGTCGTTGAACATCAGCTCGGGCAGGCGGCCGCGCAGATCGGCCAGCGGGGAGCTCACAGGTGACGTACCCATACTTCGTTCCAGGATAGAGAACGCCGCCACCGGTTTTCCGCCGGTCAGGCTGTGACGCGGCGGACGCCCCGCCGGTCGGCTCCCGCCGCGGTGCGGCAGCACGGCCCGGCAGCGCGGGAGGGGCCGGCTCAGCCGTGCAGGAACGGGGTGTCGATGGGGCGGGCCGGGCGGACGCGGCCGAGGGTGCGCTCCCGCGGCGCGGTGAGCTCCCCGCCGGTCAGGCCCGCCGCGAGCACCTCGGCGGCCAGGTCGCGCGCCTCGACGACCTCGCGGACCACGGCGGCGGTGCTGCTGCCGTGGGCGGCGAGCAGCCGCCGGATCTCCGGGGCGTCGTCCGGTCTGCCCTCGGCGGCGGCGACCGCGCGCAGCGGGGCGTGGCTGAGCGCGTGGTCGGCGGCGATGACCTCGGCGGAGGCGCCCAGCAGGCCGAGCAGCACCACCACCAACCCGGTCCGGTCCCGCCCGCTACCGCAGTGCACCAGCACCCCGCCCGGGCGGGCGGTGGCGATCGCGCCGACCACCTCGGCCAGCCGCCGCGGGTAGCGCCGCACGAACGCCGGGTAGTACAGCGGGGTGCAGGACAGCGCGCCGCCCCAGCGGTCCCGGAACTCGACGTCCCCGGGATCGTCCAGCGGCAGGTGCAGCGTGCTGAGCCCGGCGGGCCGCGGCGCCCGGTCCGGGCCGTCCTCGACGCCGTCGGTGAGGTCGACGACGGTGCGCACCCCGTGCGCCCACAGCGCCGCCCAGCCCTCGGCGCTCAACCGCACCGGGTTCCCGGCGCGGACGACGGCGCCCCAGCGCACGTAGCCGTCGCGCACCGGCACGCCGCCCAGCTCGCGGCCGTTGATCAGTCCGTCCCACCCGAGTTCCCGCCATCCAGCCATGTCCGGAGGACGCGCGGACCCGGCCGCCGTTGCACGCCGAACGGCGCAACCACCGCCCGTCGTTCGCCGCCCGCCGCGATGCTCCCGCGGTCGCGTCTCAGGCGGATCCGGCGGAGTACTGGGTGCTGCAGGGGGAGAAACCGTCCTGGAAGCCGAGGCGGAAGGCTTCGACCCGGGCGAAGCCCGCGGGCACCTGCCGGCCGTCGACATCGGCGGCGATGAGGCTGTCGTCGCCGAGCAGCGCGGCCACCCCCTCGTCGATGTCCCCGGGCGCCATCCGCAGTTCGCCCACCGGGTTGCGCCGCCCGATCGGGTCCTCCACCAGCAATCCGCTCCAGGCGCCGACCATGCACGCGGTGCGCAGCCCCGCGTTCTGCCCGGTCAGCGGCAGCCCGGCGGCGTCCTGCACGGACAGCGCGTAGCGGGACGCGACCTGGGCGTACGCGGCGAAGTCGCCGTAGCCGGAGTTCGCGTCGTCCTTCGCGGGCGGGGTCGCGATCCGCTGCAGGTCGTCGAGGCTCAACGACACCGTGTTGGTGCCGGGGCAGTAGGCGACGGGGCTGGTGCTGCGCACCCCCGCGCAGGCGAGCGGTTCGGTCACCAGGTGCGGCGGCAGCGCCCCGGTGTCCTTGAAGACCAGCCGGAGGCTCTCCTGCACGGCGGCCAGGTTCTTCTCGTCGACGGGCAGGTCGGTCTCCTGCGCCTGCTTCCAGAACCGGAACTGGGTGGTGCGCTGCTTGACGTCCTCGGCGTCCATCTCGGCGCAGCGCTTCGGCCCGTCGCTGAAGCCGTACTGGAAGGCGGTGACCCGGTCGAAGGCGCTGCCGTGCGCGTCGGCGCCGGTGAAGTCGCTCTCGCCCGGGGTGTCGCGGATGTAGCTGAGCACGCCCATGACCTGGTTCAGGCCGTCGCCGGTGGAGACCTGGAAGTGCTGCGCGCCGCCTTCGGCGACGTGCCGGAAGAAGGAGCCGGTGAAGCAGTCGGCCTGCTGCTCGGAGACCAGCGTCGAGTCCTGCTCCCCGACGGTCCCGGCGCGCTGCTGCACGGCGTGGCCCATCTCGTGCGCGAGGACGGTGACGACGGCGATCGGCCCGAAGCTGTTGCTCAGCCGCGGCAGCAGGTCCGCGCGGTCCCAGGCGACGAGGTCCTCCTCGCCGCAGTAGAACGCGTTGGACAGCCCGCGGGTCTGCTGGCCGCAGAGCGCGCCGCCGAGCGCCGTGGAGTCGTAGGAGACGAACTTGCCGACCGGGTCGAACTCCTTGCCGTCGAAGGCGTCGGGGAACTCGGCCTTCCAGTAGTCCTGGACGTCGGAGACGGCGTTGCGGGCGAGCCCGTCGATCTCGCCGCGGTCGGTGCCCTCCACCGCCAGGTCGGCGTCGGCGACGCCCGCGCGGGGCCCGGTGGGTCCGTCGTTCACGGGCAGTCCGGCCACGTCGTCGGCGGCGGGCCCGCCTTCCGCGGTGGGGGTGCCGCTGATCACCCGCGAGCACCCGCTCACCAGCGAGATGCACGCGAGCAGCGCGAGGACCGCGCCGCCGACCCGGGTGCCGCGCGGAGCGCCTGCCGAAACCGGTGCCACAGAAGTTCCTCATCCTGTTCGAAGGTCCGTTGGCGGCGGCGGATCCGCGTCCCCGAGCTCGGTCCACCGGCCGCGCGGATCAGCCTATCGGGTGGCCGGTTCGGCCCGGTTCTCCGCGCCGCGCCCGGAATCCGGTGCCGCGCACGGCGTCCGCGCCGCGGATCGAGACGGGCTCCGCACCGGAAACCGCCGTGGTGGCGGCGATCGTTCCCGTAAGGTCCTCTGCCCATGGGGACGTTGCGTCAGTGGTTTCGGCCGTGGGTGGTGGCCGCGCTGTCCGGCCTGGTGGCCGTGGGGGTCGTGGAAGGCGTCGCGGGCAGCGGTCCCGGCGGGTTCGGGTGGGGCGTGCTGGGCGCGCTCGCCGGGGTCGTCGCACTGCCGATGATCACGCAACTGGGGTTGCTGACCGGGGCGGCGGTGTTCGGGCTGCGCATCCGGCACGTCGTGATCGGTTCGCTGCGCGGCATCGCGACCTGGCGGGTGGGGCGCACCACGATCACGTTGCGGGCGCTGCCGCTGGAACTGGCCTCCGAGATCGGGCCGTGGCGCAGCCCGGTGATCCTGCGCTGCTGGCTGGCGGGCGTGACGTCGGCGGTGGCCGGGATCGGTGCCGTGCTGGCGTGCTGGCTGCTGGCGGAGGGATCGTTCGGACGCGGGCTGCTGATCGCGGTGACGCCGCTGATGCTGCACAAGTTGTGGCCGCGGCGGGCGCCGCTGGCCACCTCGACCGGCTGGCTGCTGTTCGGGTTGCCGCGGATGGAGGAACCACGGCGCACCGAGTTCCTGGCGAGCCCGCTGGCGGCGCGCGCGCACGAGGCGTTGCAGGACGGGGACGTGGCCCGCGCGCAGGTGGTGGTGAACCGGCTGGCCGCGCTGCACCCCGGCCTGGACACCACGATCAACTGCCAGATCACCATGCACGAGGCGCGCGGCGAGTACGCGGAGGCGGTGCTGAAGCTGGTGGGGCACATCGCGGCGGCCGACCTGCCGCCGCGCGAGCTGTCCTACGTGCTGGCGGGCCTCGCCGGGTTGGGCTGCTGCGCCGCGGAATCCGGCCAGCTGCCCGCCGACGAGGTGCTGCCGATCGCGCGGAAGGCGATGGAGGACGCCATCTCGCTCGGCTACCCGGCGTACCGGCTGAACGGGACGAAGGGATTGCTGGCGCTGCTGGAGGGCGACGCGGACGAGGCGGCGCGGCTGGCCGCGTCCGGCGCGGACCACGCCACCTCGCCGCTGTCCAAGGCGGACGACTTCGCGACCTTGGCCCGCGCGCACATGGCCCGCCGCGACAACGCCGCCGCCCGCACCGCGCTCGCCGCCGCCGAACGCCTCGCCGCCTGGTGGCCGCGGGTCCGCGACGTCCGCGACCGCCTGCACGTCGCCTAGTTCCCGGCCGCGAACCGGGTCAGGCGAGCACGATCCGGCCCAGTTCCGCCGGACCGGACAGCAGGGGGTGCTTCGGCAGGACGCGGACCGTGTAGCCGGCGGGTCCGGCGTGCGGCAGGGTCACCGTCGCCTCGTAGTCGCCGTCCGGCCCGGGCCGCATGGATCCGGTGCTGAACTCGTGCAGCTGGTCCGCGTCGTCGACGCGGCCCACCACCACCTCGACGTCCACATCGGACGGTGCGAGCCCGGCGAGGTCGACCTGGGCGCGCACCGTGATCCGCCCGCCCAGCAACGGGGTCGCGCCGTCCGGCACCGACATCCGGGTGGAGCCGATCCGCACCGAACCCCACGCCGACCCGAGCCGCGCCCCGTACTCGGCGAGCTCCTTCGCGCCGCGGTGGTCGTGCTCGGTCATCGCCTGCGCCGACCGCGCCGCCGGCCCGTAGTAGCGGTCCACGTACTCGCGGACCATCCGGGACGCCTGCACCCGCGGGCCGAGCGTGGCGAGGGTGTGGCGCACCATCGACATCCACTTGCCGGGCACGCCGTCGGCGCTGCGCTCGTAGAACGTGGGGGCCACGCCGGTGGCGATGAGCTCGTACAGCGCGGCCGCCTCCAGGTCGTCGCGCCGGTTCTGGTCGGTGACGCCGTCGGCGTTCGGGATCGCCCACCCGTTCTCGCCGTCGAACAGCTCGTCCCACCAGCCGTCCCGCACCGACAGGTTCAGCGCGCCGTTCAACGCCGCCTTCATCCCGGAGGTGCCGCAGGCCTCCAGCGGCCGCACCGGGGTGTTCAGCCACACGTCGCAGCCGGACACCAGGTACCGGGCCAGCGACATGTCGTAGTCCGGCAGGAACACGATGCGGTGGCGCACCTCGGGGTCGTCGGCGAACCGGGTGATCTGCTGGATCATCGCCTTGCCGCCCTCGTCGGCCGGGTGCGATTTGCCCGCCACGACCAGCTGGACGGGCCGCTCCGGGTCGAGCAGCAGCCGCCGCAACCGCTCGGTGTCCCGCAGCATCAGCGTGAGCCGCTTGTAGGTCGGCACCCGGCGGGCGAAGCCGATGGTGAGCACGTCCGGGTCGAACACCGAATCGCACCAGCCGAGCTCCAGGTCGGAGGCGCCGCGCTGCAACCACGCCTGCCGCAGCCTGCGCCGCACCTCGTCCACCAGCCGCTGCCGCAGCGAACTGCGCAGCTCCCACAGCAGCGGGTCGCTCACCGGTTCCATCCCGCGCAGCCCCGCGCCGCTGTCCATTTCGGACTCGCCGAGCAGCTTGCCGAGCTCCCGCGCCGACCAGGTGGGCCCGTGCACCCCGTTCGTGACCGACCCGATCGGCACCTCCTCCACGCCGAAACCGGGCCACAGCCCGCGGAACATGGTGCGCAGCACCCCGCCGTGCAGCGCCGACACCCCGTTGGCGCGCTGCGCGAGCCGCAACCCCATGTGCGCCATGTTGAACATGCCGGGCTTGTCCTCCGCACCCAGCGCCAGCACCCGTTCCGTCGGCACCCCCGGCAGCAGCGCCCCGGAGGAACCGTCGCCGAAGTAGTGCCGCACCAGGTCCACCGGGAACCGGTCGATGCCCGCCCGGACCGGGGTGTGCGTGGTGAACACGGTGCCCGCGCGCACCGCCGCCACCGCCTCGTCGAAGTGCAGCCCGGGCCCGCCGTGCAGCTCCCGGACCCGTTCCAGGCCGAGGAAACCGGCGTGCCCCTCGTTGGTGTGGAACACCTCCGGCTCGGGGTGCCCGGTCAGCTCGCAGTAGGCGCGCAGCGCCCGCACCCCGCCGATCCCGGCGAGGATCTCCTGCCGGATCCGGTGGTCCGCGTCCCCGCCGTAGAGCCGGTCGGTGGTGCCGCGCAGGTCGTCGTCGTTGTCCGGCAGGTCGGTGTCCAGCAGCAGCAGCGGAACCCGGCCGACCTGCGCCTTCCAGATCCGCGCGCGCAACTCCCGCCCGGCGGGCATCGCCACCCGCACCAGCAGCGGCGATCCGGACGGCTCGGTGAGCACCTCCAGCGGCAGGCCCTTCGGGTCCTGCACCGGGTAGTGCTCCTGCTGCCAGCCCTCCGCGGACAGCGCCTGCCGGAAGTAGCCGGAGCGGTAGAACAGGCCCACCCCGATCAGCGGCACCCCCAGGTCCGACGCCGACTTCAGGTGGTCGCCCGCGAGCACGCCGAGCCCGCCCGAGTAGTTCGGCAGCGCCTCGCTGACCCCGAACTCCATCGAGAAGTACGCCACCGACGACGGCAGCCCGGCGCCTTCGGCCTGCCGCTGCTGGTACCAGCGCGGCACCGACAGGTAGTGCCGCAGGTCGTCGTGCACGGCGCGGGTGCGGGCCAGGAAGTCGTCGTCCTGGGCTAGCCCGCGCAGCCGCTCCGCGGGCACCTCCTCCAGCAACCGCAGCGGATCACCGCCCACCCGCGACCACACCTGCGGGTCCACCGCGGCGAACAGGTCCTGCGTCGGCGGGTGCCAGGTCCAGCGCAGGTTCGTCGCCAACGTCCCCAACGCCGCCAGCTGTTCCGGCAGGTGTGCTCGAACGGTGAATCGGTGGACGGCTTTCACGGCGGCTGATCCCATCTCGCGGTCTGGTCGGTCGCGGGAACCGGCGCGGCGTCGCACAGCTCCGACGAGTTCCGCGCCGCCCGCGGGCGAACGCGTGCCCGCCAGTCTCGCAGGCCGGAGACGCGGCCGCGGACGGCTGATCCACCCGGTGGTGCGAAGCTGGCGGGGTGCGCATCTTCCCGTCCGCCGTGCTGGCCCTCGTCCTCGGGGTCGCGGGTTGCTCGCCCGCGGCACCGCAGCCGCAGCCCGCGCCCGCCGGGGAACCGGCGAACCGGGCGGTCGACCCGGGTTTCGTGCACGGCACCGACGGCGGCGACACCGACCGGCTCGCCGCCACCGTCCTCACCGACGTGCGGGACTTCTGGAGGGCGAACCTCCCGGCCGTGGCGGGCGAGGAGTGGCACGACCTCGACGGCGGCTACTTCTCGGTGGACACCTCGAACGGCACGGGGCGCCCGCCGCCGTGCTCGGGCACCGTCGCGAACCTGGAGGGCAACGCCTACTACTGCGCCTCGGTGGACGCCGTCGCCTGGGACCGCGCGGCGCTGCTGCCGGTGCTGCGGGAGCACTACGGGGACGCGGCGGTCGCCGTGGTCCTCGCCCACGAGATCGGGCACGCGGTGCAGCAGCGCACCGGGGTGGACGTGGGCGCGGGCGGCGACGCGGCGCGCACCGAAGCCGGGGCGGACTGCTACGCGGGTGCTTTCCTGCGCGCCGCCGCCGACGGGCGCACCGCGCACCTGCGGTTCTCGCCGCAGGACCTGGACGGGGCGTTGCACGCGCTGATCGTGTTCCGCGACCCGATCGGCACCGACGCCACCGCCGGGGACGCGCACGGCACCTCCTTCGACCGGATCTCCGCGTTCCAGGACGGCTACCGGGACGGGCCCGGCGGCTGCGCCGACCCCGACGTCGAACGCGCCCCCACCGGCGACGGGCCCGACGGTCCCAACGCTCCCCTGGACGCCGCGGTCGCGCGGGCGGAGACGACGACCCGCGCGTTCTTCGGCGCCAGGGTCGCCGCCGCCGGGCGCGGCTGGACGCCGCCCGCGGTGCGCGCCGGGGACTGCCCCGGCGACCCGGTCGGCCTCTGCGCCGACCGCGGGATCGTCGGCTACGATCCGCCACGGCTCGACGAGCTGCACCGCGACATCGGCGACCAGGCCACCGCGACGCTGCTCGCCTCCCGGTACGCGCTCGCCGCGCTGGAACCGCTGGGACTGCCGACGACCGGTCCGGCCGCGGGGACCGCGATCAGCTGCCTCACCGGGGCCTACACCGCCGCCGAGCGGGTGTCCGCGGGCGATCTGGACGAGGCCGTCGAATCGCTGCTGGTCACCGACGCCGCGTCCCGCGACGCAGGCGGCGGGCAGGAGCTCACCGGTGCGCGGCGCGTCGAGGCCTTCCGCGACGGGCTGCTGCACGGCCCGGACCGCTGCGGCTGACCGCCGGGCCGCCGGCACGACCGGGGACCGGGGTCGGAGGCACCGGCGGACCGGGACAACCGGATCGGCCGCACCGGACTCGGGGACACCGGGATCGGGACACCGGGATCGCGGGCGCCGGATCGGCGGCCCGGACCGATCGCAGCGGGTGATCACCGCGGTCGCACCCGCACCCCCGGCCCGGCGCCCACATCGTGGGAGGCACCGGCCGGGGTATGGCCGAGAAACCCGGTGACGTGCCACGATCCGTCCGTGCCGGATTCGTTGCTGACTCGTGATCGCGTGATCGACCTGTTCCTGGTCGTCACCTCGGCCTGTCACTGACCGCAACTCCCCGTGGACCCGCTCGGGTCGACGGCGCGGCACCACCTGATCCCCGGACCCGCCCGCCCTGCCGCGGACGCATGCGGTCCGGCCCCGCCGATCGGCCCGTTCCCGATTCAGCTCTCGAACGAAGGAACGGAAACACCCATGTCCGCACCCACGCACATCTCGCAGTACACCCCCACCGAGGAGATCCCCGAACTCGGTGCGTTCGAGCTGCACCCCGCCCTCGACCTGCCGCTGCTGCGGGACTGGATCCGGCCCGACCACGACCTGTGGACGCCGAAGGAGCTGCGCGACCTCACCACGCTGGCCATCACCGAGCTGACCGGCTCGCTGCTGGACCTCGTCGAGGTGCACGACGAGGAACGCTGGTGGGCGCGGCTCGGCCTCACCGCGGGCGTCGAGCTGTGGCTGCTGTCCTGGGCGCCCGGCCAGGGAACCCACCCGCACGACCACGGCGGCGCCTCCGGCTCGTTCGCCGTGCTGTTCGGCGAAGTCCGCGAGGACTACCGCTACCCGTCCGGCCCGATCCGCACCGCGCAGCACGGCACCGGCGCCTCCATCGGCTTCGGCGCGGGCCGCGCCCACCAGGTGCGCAACACCGGTTCGGTGAACGCGGCCAGCGTGCACGCCTACTCGCCGCCGCTGCTGCCGGTGCGGCACTACGCCGACCTGGCCGACGTGCCGCCCGTCGCGCCGCAGCCGGCGGGCCCGATCCGGAAGGCAACCCGATGAGCGAGGTCACCGTGCCCCAGCAACGCGTCCACCCGGAGGACACCCCCGGATTCGGCCCGTACGGCATCGACCACCTGCTCGGCGACGCCCGCGACGAACTCGACCGGGTCGACCCGCAGCGGGCGGCGGAGCTCCAGCGCGACGGCGCCCTGCTGATCGACATCCGCCCGCAGGCGAACCGGCTCTCCGAAGGCGAGATCCCCGGCGCCCTGACCGTGGAGCGGATCGTCCTGGAGTGGCGGCTGGACCCGTCCAGCCCGCACCGGCTCGACGGCCTGCGCGTCGACCAGCCGGTCATCCTGGTCTGCAACGAGGGCTACGCGTCCAGCCTCGCCGCCGCGCAGGCCCGCGACCTCGGCCTCGGCCGGGCGACCGACCTGGTCGGCGGGTTCCGGGCGTGGGCCGCGGCCGGGCTGCCCGTCGTCGAAGGCGGCCACGCCCCCGTCGGCTGAGCACCCAGGTGAACGGACCGTTCGTCCGATCCGGTGGGACGAACGGTCCGTTCCCGCGCGTCCACCGCCCCCTCGGGTCGGCCCCGGCGCAAGCCCGTGGTGCGGGACCGGAAGAATGAGCACCGGAGGGGACCCGCCGGTGATCGCAGGCGGTCCGAACGCGCCCGGAACCGTGCGCAGAGCGGCCGGAAACGGCTGGGAGGTGGACGTGGACGACCTGGTCATCCGGATGGACGGTGTCGGAGTCCGGCGCGGCGGGAACGCGCTGCTGTCCGACGTGAACTGGTCGGTGGAGATCGACGAGCGCTGGGTGGTGCTCGGCCCGAACGGCGCGGGCAAGACCACGCTGCTCAAGCTGGCCGCCGCCGAACTGCACCCGTCGGACGGCACCGTGGACGTGCTCGGCGAACGCATGGGCCGCGTCAACGTCTTCGAGCTGCGCCCGCGCATCGGCCTGACCTCGGCGGCGCTCGGCTCCCGCGTGCCCGGGGACGAACTCGTGCGCGACGTGGTCGTCAGCGCCGGGTACTCGGTACTCGGGCGGTGGCGCGAGGAGTACGACGACATGGACACCGACCGGGCCGGGGAGCTGCTGGAGCTGCTCGGCGTGGCGCACCTGGCGGACCGCTCCTTCGGCACGCTGTCCGAAGGGGAGCGCAAGCGCACCCTGATCTCCCGCGCGCTGATGACCGACCCGGAGCTGCTGCTGCTGGACGAACCGGCCGCCGGGCTGGACCTCGGCGGCCGCGAGGACCTGGTGGCACGGCTGTCCGCGCTCGCCCTCGACCCGGACGCGCCGGCATCGGTGCTGGTCACCCACCACGTCGAGGAGATCCCGCCCGGGTTCACCCACGGGCTGCTGCTGCGCGACGGCGCGATCGTCGCGCAGGGACTGCTGGACGACGTGCTCACCGAGGACAACCTGTCGAAGACCTTCGACCAGGACCTGGAGCTGCAGCGCAGCGGCGACCGCTTCTTCGCCCGCAGGCGCGCCTGACCGCACCCGCGAACCGGGCCCCGCTCCCCAGCCGGAGCGGGGCCCGTCGCGTCCCGGACCCGACGTGAGATCAGCGCCACTGACGGTGCCCGCCGCTCGGGATAGCCTGCGGGCAAGCAGCGGTTTCGACGAGGAGGTTGCGGCGTGGGCGAGTTCGTCAGGCTCGAAGTGGAAGGCGCCATCGGCACGATCCGGCTGGACCGGCCGCCGATGAACGCGCTGAACCAGCAGATCGAGCAGGAGCTGAAGGCCGTGGCCGCCGAGGCCGCCGCGCACCCCGACGTGCGCGCGGTGATCGTCTACGGCGGCGAGAAGGTCCTCGCCGCGGGCGCCGACATCAAGGAGATGGCCGGCATGTCCTACGCGGACATGGCGGGCAAGGAAGCCGACGGGCTGTCCGCGGCGATGAGCGCCGTCGCCGCCATCCCGAAGCCGACCGTCGCCGCCATCACCGGCTACGCCCTCGGCGGCGGGTTCGAGCTGGCGCTGAGCTGCGACCGCCGCATCGCCGGAGAGGGCGCGAAGGTCGGCCAGCCGGAGATCCTGCTCGGCGTCATCCCCGGCGCGGGCGGCACCCAGCGGCTCGCCCGCCTCGTCGGCCCCAGCAAGGCGAAGGACATCATCTTCTCCGGCCGGTTCGTGAAGGCCCCCGAGGCGCTGGAACTCGGCCTCGTCGACGAGGTCGTCCCCGGTGACGAGGTGTACGCGGCCGCGCGGAAGTGGGCCGAGCAGTTCGCGAACGGACCGGTGCACGCGCTCGCCGCCGCGAAGGCCGCCATCGACGGCGGACTCGACGTGGACCTGGCCAGCGGGCTGAAGCTGGAGACGCAGATCTTCGCCGGGCTGTTCGCCACCGAGGACCAGAAGATCGGCATGCGCTCGTTCGTCGAGAACGGGCCCGGCAAGGCCGAGTTCACCGGCCGCTGACCGGCACTCCCGCGGACGCCCCCCCCGCCCCCCCCCGCGGGCGGGGCGGGCGCGCGGACTAGAGTGCTGCGCGTCCGAGCAGCGCGTGGCAGGGAGACCCGGAGTGGCGTACGCCTTCGACCTGGACGACGTGGCGTTCCTGCGCTCCCCCGCCGGGACCGAGGCCGTCGCCGCGCTGTCCGGGCGGCCGCTGACCGCGGACTCCCGCCTCGCCGACGTCGCCGCCGCCCGCGCCGCCGCGGGCCCGCGGTTCGCCGCCGCCGCGCTGGAGACCGCGGTGCTGCGCGGCAAGGCCGCGGCGAAGCTCGACGGCACCGCGGACTGGTTGTTCACCGGCGACGCGCTGCAGCAGGCCACCGCGGCCGCCGTCGCCCGGCACCGCGCGCGCCGCCTCGCCGGGCGGGACGTGCACGACGTGACCTGCTCGATCGGCGCCGATCTCCGGGAGATCGCCCGCGTCGCCCGGCGCTGCCTCGGCTCGGACCTCGACGAGGTGCGGCTCGCCATGGCCCGGCACAACCTCGCCGCCGACGGCGCCACCGCCGCGTTCGCCCGCGCCGACGCGCTGCGGCCCACCAGCACCGGCACCGCGATCACCGCGGACCCGGCGCGCCGCGACGGCAGCGGGCGCCGCCGCTGGAACCCCGCCGACCTGGTACCGCCGCTCGACGAGCTCCTCGACGTCTACACCGGACGCGACCTCGTCGTGAAGTGCGCGCCCGGCCTGGACTTCGACGCCATCCCCGCGCACGCCGAAGTGGAGGTCGTGTCGCTGGCCGGGCAGGTGCGGGAGGCCGCGGTGTGGCTCGGCGGGCTCGCCGACCCCGAAGTGCGCCGCCGCGCCACGGTGCTGCGCGCCGACGGCACCCGCGACGAGCTCACCGACCGCGAACCCGACGACTGCCCCACCCGCGACGCCGGGCAGTGGCTGGTCGACCCGGACGGAGCGGTGGTGCGCGCCGGGCTGGTGCGGCACTACGCGGCGCGGCACGGGCTGGGGCAGCTCGACCCGCGCATCGCCTACCTCACCGGCGACGCGCCGCCGCCCGGCATCCGCGCGTTCCGGGTCCTCGACCACGGCAAGTACTCCGAGAAGGCGCTGCGGGCGCTGCTGCGCGCGCACGACGTGGGGCGGCTGGAGATCATGACCCGCGGGGTGGACGTCGACCCGGACGCGCTGCGGCGCAGGCTCAAACCGCGCGGCGCCGGCGAAGCCACCGCGGTCCTCACCCGCGTCGGCAGCACCCCGCGCGCCTACCTGTGCCGGGCCGAACGCACCTGATCACTGCCCGACGATGGTGACCTGGCGGGTCTCGTGCGGGCCGTCCCAGGTGCGCGGCAACGGCGTCGTGACCTCCGGCGCGACGACGTCCACGATCGCGTCCAGCGCGGCCTCCGCCTTGCCGACCCACAGGTGCTTGGTGTCGCCGAAGCCGTGCACCCGGGCCTGCGGGATCGCCGCGAACCGTTCCCGCGCCTCCGCCGGGCGCAGGTAGTCGTCGAACTCCGGAACCAGCGCGTGCACCGGCTTCCCGGACTCGCCCCAGGCCCGCAGGTGCTCCTCGGTGCTCCAGCGCAGCGGCGGCGAGATCAGCACCGCGCCGCGCACCAGCGGATCCAGCCCGTGCACCAAGGTCAGGTCGGTGCCGAACGACCAACCGACCAGCCACACGTTCGGCAGGTCGTGGAACTCGGCGTACTCCAGGGCGGCGGCCACGTCGAACCGCTCCGCGCCGCCCGAGTCGAACTCGCCCTCGCTGCGCCCCGCCTCGCTGGCCGTACCGCGCGTGTTGAACCGCAGCACCGCCAGATCGGCGAGCGCGGGCAGCCGGAACGCGGCCTTGCGGAACAGGTGCGAATCCATCATGCCGCCGTGCGTCGGCAGCGGGTGCAGGCACACCAGGGTGGCCCGCGGCGCGCCGGTCTCCGGCAGCGACAGCTCACCGATCAACCGCAGCTCGTCCGCGGTGTGCAGGGTGATCTGCTCCCGCTTCGCGGGCAGCACGGTGTTGGCGCGGATCTCGGTGCTCATCCCCGCGATCCTCCCACGCGAGCACGCACCGATCGTTGTGAGCTTCCCGGCAACCGGGCCCGCCAGTACCGGCCGCAGCGGTGCGGTCGCCGAGGCACCGCCCCGCGCGAACCGGCTCAGGACCACCGGCGCGTCGGGCCGCGCCGGGCGCGGGCCTGCCAGCAGGAGCTGTGCCAATGCCTCCGGTCCGCCACGTCCCCCTGCTCGTCGGCGGGCCACGCCACCACGTGCCCGACACCGGGCCGCACCTCGTGGTCGCAGCCCGGGCAGCGGTAGGTCTTGGTGGCCTGCGCGGCGGGCACCGTGCGCACCACCCACTCGCCGTCGGGACCCTCTTCGACCCTGGACCAGCCGAAACCGGCGCCCAACGGGCGCGGGGACTTCCCCGGCTGGCCTCCGGCGGGACGTTGTTGGCGGTTGCGGCGCGGCACGCCCCACACCGTAACCGCCCGCGCCGCCGCCCCTAGCGCGGTGGCAGCCCGGGCCAGGCGCGCTCCGCGAGGCCCCTCGCGAACTCGCACGCGTCCAGGCCGGTCCCGTCCGGGTAGGCGACGACGAGCATCGCCACCTCCACCTGGCCGTCGCCGGCCGGGCCGAACGGCAGGTGCCCGGTCTCCGCCGAGCACAGCGGGGTCGCCGGATCACCACCGACGACGCTGGTCACGGTGCGCCGGCCCGCGATCTGCTCCTCGACCGCCGTGCCGTGCAGCACCGCAGGCGGGTCACCGGCCGTGTGCACCAGCCGGACCCGCGGCGCGGACGCGTCGTCCGGCCCCCACTGGCACTGGTGGCCGCCCGGCGCGGCCACCGGCTCGGCGTTCTCCAGGCCCGGGACCTGCCGCACCACGTCGGTGGACAGCACCCGGCACGGATCCAGCACGGCCAGCGAGTTCGCGGGGAAGTTCCGGTGCGACACCCGGTGTTCCCGGATGGCGGCGGCGACCTGTTCGGCACCCGCCTGCGCCATCCCGCACAGCTCGACACCCGGACCACCGGCCAGCTGGTCGGCGCTCACCAGCACCGACCGGTCGCCGAGCAGCACCCGCCGGGTGCAGTGGCCCGGCAGCGGCGCCTCCTGCGCGATGCGCGGCTCGGCCTCGCCCACCACCGGATCCGACTGGCCGGGGTCTTCCGGCGCGAGTTCGCCGACCTTCACCTGCGCGAGGGCACCGCCGTCCGCGCGCACCCGCAGCAGGCAGTAGTCCAACGAGACGGTGCCCGCGTCGCGCACCTCGCCGAAGCGCGCCAGCGCGGCATCGTCGACCAGCGAACACGGGTCGACCGTGCGGGGATCGCCGAGGGCCGCCGCCCGATCGGCGGACTCGCGGTCCGGCGCGGGTTCGGGGAGCTGCTGCGCGACACCGCTGCACCCTGCGGCCAACAGCAGCGATAGCAGCAGCACCGGCAGGCCTCGGAAGCGGGGGCGCGACGGCATCGACTCACCCTAACCGCCCGGCGACCCGCTCCCGCGACGATGGGGGCGGGCCGCGCGGAACTCCCGGTCGCCGCGCCTCGACTCGTCGCACGGTCCCCGGACGGCAGGACGTCCGCGGCCGTCCGGTGGACCGCTTTCCGGGCGCGGGCGCGGATTTCCGGCCCGAGCTGCGAGGTCCCGGGCGGCGGTCCTCCGGGCGAAGCTGCCGATCCCCGAGCCGGGCGGGGCCGTGATCTCCCGGGCAGGCCCGGTCACTCGCCGAAGTTGCCCTCCACCAACTCCAGCACGCGCCGCACCGCCTCCCCGGCGTCGGCGCCGCTGGCGACGAGGGTCACCCGGTCGCCCTTGCGGGCACCGAGCCCCATCAGCCCCAGCACGCTCGCCGCATCGGCCTCCGCGTCGCCGAGCCGCACCCGCACGTCCGCCTGCAACCCGGCGAGGCTGCGGGCCAGCAACGCCGCCGGGCGGGCGTGCAACCCGACCTCGTTGCGCAGCTCCAGCTCCTCGGTGATCGTCTCCCCGGCCGGAGCGGCCTGCTCGATGTCCGACCCGACCCCGGCGGCGACCGCGGCGCGCGCCACCGCGTCCAGGTCCTTGCCGCCCTGCGCCTCCACGGCCGCGGCCACCGCGCCCTCCACCAACGGGGCGTCCGCGACGATGGCCCGCGTCGGGTCGCCCAGCGTCTCCACCGCCAGCTCCGCCGTCATCTGCGCGCTGCCCAGGTCGTAGAGCAGCACCACCCCGGAACCCGAGTCGGCGTCCGAGAGCGCCGCGGACACCTTGTCGAAGTCGGTGCCGAGAGCACCCCCGGCCAACCCGCCCGCGGGCAGCACCACCACGTCCGGCGCCATCTGCGCGGCCAGCTCCGCCACCCCCGCGGCGAGCCGCTCGCTGTGCGACACGACGACCAGTCCGACACCCATCACGACCTCGATTCGGCGAACGCGGACAACAGCAGCGCGGTCGAACGGGCGCCCGGGTCGACGTGCCCCGCGCTGCGCTCCCCCAGATAGGACGCCCGGCCCTTGCGGGCGACGAGCGGTTCGGTGGACTCCGCACCCGTGCGCGCGGCGGCCGCGGCCACCGCCAGCACCCGGTCCGGGCCCGCGCCCTCCGCGGCGGCGGCCGTCGCCGCGTCCACCGCCGGGACCAGCGCGTCCACCATCGTCTTGTCCCCCGGCTCGGCCCTGCCGCGGGCCACCACGCCCTCCAACCCGGACTGCAGGGCCGCCGCGACCGCCATGCCGTCCAGCTCGGTCGCGTCCCCCACCGCGGACGCCGCCCGCAGGAACGCCGTGCCGTACAGCGGACCGGACGCCCCGCCGACCGTGGAGATCAACGTGGTGGCGACCTGCTTGAGCACCGCGCCCGGCGTCTCCGGCGCCGCCGTGTCCAGCTTCGAAGCGACCGCGCGGAACCCGCGGTCCATGTTCTCGCCGTGGTCCGCGTCGCCGACCACCGCCGCGCCCGCCCGCAGCGCGGCGATCACGTCCTGTGCCGTGCAACCCATCAGTTCACCCGTCCTCGTCACCAGTGCAGTGCGGCCGTGCGCACCGGGTCGTCCCACAGCTCGGTGAGCTCGTCGTCCAGCTTCAGCAACGTCAGGCTCATGCCCTGCATGTCCAGGCTCGTCGTGTACGGGCCGACCAGCCTGCGGCGCACCCGCACGCCCCGCTCCGCCAACAGCCGCTCCGCGACGCCGTGCGCCAGGTACAGCTCGATCAGCGGCGTCGCGCCCATCGAATTCGTGAACAGCAGGACCTCGTCGCCCGCCTCGAACGGCAGGTCCGCCAAGATCGGCTCCAGCAGCCTCGCGACCAGGCCGTCCGCGTCCTCCATCGGGATGCGTTCCCGGCCAGGCTCCCCGTGGATGCCGATGCCGATCTCCACCTCGTCGTCGCCGAGCGTGAAGCTCGGGGAGCCCGCGTGCGGAACGGTCGGCCCGGTCAGCGCCACGCCCATCGACCGCACCCAGCCCACCACGCGCCGGGCGATCGCCTCGCAACCCGCCAGGTCCACGCCGCGCTCCACCGCCGCGCCGACGATCTTCTCCACCAGGACGGTGCCGCCCACGCCGCGGCGGCCCGCGGTGTGCGTGGAGTCCTTCACCGCCACGTCGTCGTCGACGATCACCGCGCGGACGTCGGTGCCCTCCAGGCCCGCCAGCTCCGCCGCCGTCTCGAAGTTCAGCACGTCACCCGTGTAGTTCTTCACCAGCAGCAGCGCACCCGCGCCCGCCTCGGTCTCGGCGATCGCCGCCTGCACCGCGTCCGGCGTCGGCGAGGTGAACACCGCGCCCGGCACCGCCGCCGTGAGCATGCCCCGCCCCACGAAACCGCCGTGCAGCGGCTCGTGGCCCGAACCGCCACCCGAGATCAACGCCACCCGGCCCGCCAGCGGCGCGTCGGCGCGCACGATCAACGCCGGATCGGTGCGCACCCGCAGCAGCTCCGGGTGCGCGGCGGCCATGCCGCGCAGCGCGTCGCCGACCACCGCGGCCGGATCGTTGATGATCTTCTTCACCGTTGCTCTCCTCGCCGCCGGATCGCGACCGCGGCGCCGCCTGCTCGACGACCGGTCTCGCTGGAACGTTCGGGCGCACCGACCACACGCGCCCGGAGCGACCGCCTCCGCACAATCCTCACCCCCACCGGGGCCGCGCGGCACCTCTCGGCCCGCCGCGACGCGCATTCGATCACTCCGAGCGGGCAGGTTACGCGGCGCGACGCACCAGCACACCGAGCACCGCCGGTGCGAGGAAGGGAGCCTTCCTGTCACGGGTGCGAGGAAGGGAACCTTTCTGTCACCAGCACGGCCAAGGGAACCTTCCTGTCACCGGCGCGAGGAAGGGAACCTTCCGGTCACCGCACGCGGGGCGCGGTGACCGGAAGGCCCTCGTGCTCAGCCCGTCAGCGCCCGCGGGTGAGGCGGATCAGCCGAACGACCGCGCGCACCGTGCCCTTCGAGCGGGCGAAGCTCATCGGGTTCAGCGGGATGCGGAACTTGGTGCGGGTCATCGACTGCGGGCGGGCGAACTCGCGCAGCCCGTCCTCGCCGTGGATGCGCCCGAACCCGGAGTCGCCGACGCCGCCGAAGGGCAGCGCGGGAACCGCGGCGAACGCGATGACCGAGTTGACCGCGACCATCCCGGCCCGCAGCTTCCGCCCCAGCTCCACCCCGCGGGACCGCGAGAACACGGTGCCGCCGAGGCCGTAGTTCCCCTGGTTGGCGCGCTCGACGCCTTCGTCCGCGTCGCGCACGCGTTCCACGACGAGGGTCGGGCCGAAGGTCTCGTCGACCGCCGCCGCCGAGCCGGCCGGGACGTCGACGAGCACCACCGGTTCCACGAACGGGGGCCGCACCGAGTCCTTGCCACCGACGACGGCCCGCGCGCCCCCGTCGAGTGCTTCGTCGACGTGCCTGCGGATGACCTCGACCTGGGAGGGCATGGTGATCGGCCCCAGGTCGGCGCCCGGCTCACCGCCGGGCCGCAGCTTCTTGGCGCGTTCGGCGACGAGTTCGAGGAACCGGTCCGCGACGGCCTCCACCACGAACACCCGCTCCACGCCGATGCAGGTCTGCCCGGCGTTGGACATGCCGCCCCAGACGGCGGCTTCCGCGGCGGCCTTGAGGTCGGCGTCGGAGTCGACGATGAGCGCGTCCTTGCCACCGCACTCGACCAGCACCGGGGTCAACGTCTCCGAGCAGGCCGCCATCACGCGCTTGCCGGTGGCCGTGGAGCCGGTGAACGCCACCTTGTCGACGCCGGACGCGCACAGCGCGGCACCGGTCTCGCCGAATCCGGTGGTGAGGGCCAGCACGGGGTGCTCCGGTACGACCTCGGCGAAGCTGTCCACCAACCAGCGACCGACGCCGGGGGTGAGTTCGCTGGGCTTGAACACCACCGAGTTGCCCGCCGCGAGCGCGTAGGCGATCGATCCCATCGGAGTGAACGCCGGGTAGTTCCACGGGCCGATCACGCCGACGACCCCGAACGGCACGTACTCGACGGTGGCGGCCTGGTTGGCCATCAGCACGCCGGACCCCACCTTGCGCCTGCGCAGCACCTTCTCGGCCTTGTTCGCCGCCCAGTGCAGGTGGTCGATCACCAGGACCAGTTCGAGCCGGGCGTCGTCGAGCGGTTTGCCGGTCTCCGAACAGATCACCCCGGCCAGCTCGTCGATGCCGCGCACCAGCAGGGCGCGCCACTGGTCCAGTCGTTTCTTGCGCTCCGCGAAGCCGAGCTCCGCCCACCACCGCCCGGCGACCCGGGCGGATTCGACGATCTCGTTGACCTCGGTGGCGTCGTGCAGCGGGTACCGGCCCACGACTTCGCCGGTACGCGGGTCGAGCGAGTCGAACGTGGTCTGCGCTGAGCTCGCTGCGGCCATCGGCTCGGCCTCGCCGCTGGCGGTCCGGGTCATGTGCTGCCTCCCACCGTGTCAATGGTCGTTGTGAATCGGCAGCCTACGGAAATCCCGCGCTCAGCGGCAGGTTCTGCGAACTAATGCCGGGTTCGCATGTGAACGGCGCGAAGTCCTCGCCCGCCCGCGCGGCCGCGGCAGCGGGCTCCCGGGTTCGCGGCGCACCGCCGTCGGACCGCACCTCGGTCGGCGCGGCGGCGGTCGCGCGTCCCGGGCCCGGACGTGCGAACGCGGCGCCGCCGACCAGGCCGAAGCCGTGGTCGACGACGCCGCGCGGACGGGCCGTTCCGCCCGGTGACCGGGCGGGAAGGTCCCGGTCAGTGTTCGGTCGCGGTGTCCTCGGAGACGTCCGCGGGCACCACGATGGGCCGCAACCGGACCCACAGGGCGAACAGGACGGCGAAGACGAGCATGCCGACGCCGCTCCACAGGTTGATGTTCATGCCCGCGGCCTTCGCCACGTCCTCGGAGCTCGCGGTGGCCCCGAGCACGGTGAGCACCAAGCCGTACAGGAAGAACAGCACGGCGATGATCAGCCGGATGTCGAAGGCGCCCGCGGTGCGCTTGCTTGTCTCAGTAGCCATGGGGTTCCTCCGGTCAGCCGAAGACGATGTTGAGCACGATGGTGATCACCAGGACGATGCCCGCCATCAAGCCGGGCTTGCGGTACCAGCCCGCGTCCTCACCCGAGTTCGAGGCCTGGAGCTTGGTCCGCGGCGTGAGCGAGTACACCAGACCGACCAGCTCGGCTTCGGGCTTCGGCCGGGTCACCACGCTCACCAGCACGCTGACCACGATGTCGACGACGAACGCGGCACCGGCACCGACGAAGCTGGCGCCCTGGCCCGGCAGGTCCAGCACCCCGGCCTCGGAGAGGCCGAACACCGCGACCGCGGAGACGGTACCCAGCACCAGGCCGAGCCAGCCCGCGGTCGGGGTCATCCGCTTCCAGAACATGCCCAGGATGAACGTGGCGAACAGCGGCGCGTTGAAGAACGAGAACAGCTGCTGCAGGTAGTCCATCAGGTTGGAGTAACCGGAGGCGATGAACGCGGTGCCGACGGCGATCACGGTGGCACCGACGGTGACCCAGCGACCCATCTTCAGGTAGTACTGGTCCGGCCGGTCCTTGGCGATGTACGCCTGCCAGATGTCG
The DNA here is from genome assembly GCF_020177435.1 of Saccharopolyspora sp. 7B. Classification (NCBI taxonomy): domain Bacteria; kingdom Bacillati; phylum Actinomycetota; class Actinomycetes; order Pseudonocardiales; family Pseudonocardiaceae; genus Saccharopolyspora; species Saccharopolyspora sp. 7B. Next base: position 63,821 of record NZ_JAIUKC010000015.1, read on the forward strand.
TAGGTGAAGACCGTGTTGAACGAGCTCAGGTTCGCCGCCATGCCGGCCATGAACGAGGCGAGCAGACCGGCCAGCGCCACGCCGAGGATGCCGTTGGGCAGCAGGTCGCGCATCAGCAGCAGGATCGCGTCGTTGTAGTCCACGCTGCCGGTCTCGGTCGCCTTGTAGGCGACGAGTTCCTGCACCGCGACGCCGGCGATCATGCCGGGGATGATGACGATGAACGGGATCAGCAGCTTGGGGAAGGCACCGATGATCGGGGTGCGCTGGGCCGCGGACATGCTCTTGGAGGCCATGGCGCGCTGCACCTCGACGAAGTTCGTCGTCCAGTAGCCGAAGGCCAGCACGAAGCCGAGGCCGAACACGATGCCCAGCACGCTCAGGAAGCTGTTGGTGAAGCCGGTGAGCTCGGTGCCCGGCCACGCCGAGAGCTGCTCGGCCCCGCCCGGGCTGGCGCTGATCTTCTCGACCAGGCCGTCCCAGCCACCGACCTTGTGCAGGCCGACCAGCGTCAGCGGCAGCAGTGCCGCGACGATCACGAAGAACTGCAGCACCTCGTTGTAGATCGCCGCCGACAGCCCGCCGAGCGCGGTGTAGGTGAGCACGATCGCGGCGGCCACCAGCACGGAGACCCACAGCGGCCAGCCCAGCAGCACGTTCACGATACTCGCCAGCAGGTACAGGTTGACGCCCGCGATGAGCACCTGGGCGACGGCGAAGCTGATGCCGTTGACCAGGTGGGCGGGCTTGCCGAACCGGCGCAGCATGAACTCGGGAACGCTGCGGACCTTCGAGCCGTAGTAGAACGGCATCATCACGATGCCGAGGAACAGCATCGCCGGGACCGCACCGACCCAGAAGTAGTGCATGGTCGGCATGCCGTACTCGGCGCCGTTCGCCGACATGCCGATGATCTCGATCGCGCCCAGGTTGGCGGCGATGAAGGCCAACCCCGTCACCCACGCCGGCAGCGCGCGCCCGGACAGGAAGAAGTCCAAGCTCGTGGAGACCGAGCGCCGGGCGAGATAGCCGATTCCGAGCACGAACGCGAAGTACAGCGCGAGCAGCACGTAGTCGACCGCACTGGCATCGAGCCGCAACTCTTCTTGGGCTAGCACGTCCACGGCTACCCCACCTCCAGACCCAACAAAGTCCAACGATAATCACCACCCGATCGGCGGCAGACGGACACTACCGCACAGTGGGACCACTCACACTGGACCGATACCAATTCGTTGAGCGTCACCTTTCGGAGGTATCGACACTCCCCCGAGCAGCGGAAACATCACGGACAGTCAGCCGCAGCAGCGGCACCGGAAACCCACCACGAACCGACGCCGAACCAACGCGGACGGTGAATCCACCACGCCGCACCGGACCAGTCCACAGGAGAAAACGGAAATCAACCCGAGCCGCCGGAGGCGCACCGAGCCGGTTCGCGCACCGGCGGAGCGCCGGGGCGGGCGGTGCGCGCAGGTGGGCCGCCGAACCCGGCCGGCCACGCCGAACACCGGCCGTCGACACGGCCGGCAGGACGAGGAGCAGGAGCGGAGGCGCGGAGCGCTAGGCTGATCATGCCTCCAGTGTTCCGCGCCCCACCGCGGAAATCATCACTCAGCGGAGTGAACACACGTTCGAAAGTCGGGTTTCACCCGGTGGCGGATCAGAACAGCCGGAACTCGTCCGGCTCGATCCCGCGCAGCTGGTCGTAGTCCAAGGTCACGCACCGGATGCCGCGGTCCTCGGCCAGCGTCCGCGCCTGCGGCTTGATCTGCTGCGCGGCGAACACGCCCGTCACCGGGGACAGCAGCGGATCCCGGTTCAACAGCTCCAGGTAGCGGGTCAGCTGCTCCACCCCGTCGATCTCGCCGCGGCGCTTGATCTCGACCGCGACGCTGGAACCGTCCGAATCCCGGCACATCAGGTCCACCGGACCGATCGCCGTCGGGAACTCGCGGCGCACCAGCGACCACCCGTCGCCGAGCGTCGTGACGTGCTCGGCCAGCAGTTGCTGCAGGTGCGCCTCGACGCCGTCCTTGACCAGGCCCGGTTCCGGGCCGAGCTCGTGCTTGGAGTCGTGCAGCACCTCTTCGAGGCTGATCACCAGCTTCTCGCCGGCCTTGTTCTGCACCGTCCACACGCCGGGATCCTCGATGAGCCAGCACGGCGGGCTCATCCAGTTCAACGGCTTGTAGGCGCGGTCGTCGGAGTGCACCGAGACCGAACCGTCCGCCTTCACCAGCAGCAGGCGCTGCGCCATGGGCAGGTGCGCGGTGAGGCGGCCGACGTAATCGACCTTGCAGCGAGCGATGACAAGACGCACCCGGCACAGGGTACGGGCGACGATCACGATGTCGAGCACCCATGCCGGTTCAGGGCAGGCGAACCTTCGAAAGATCACCAGTCGCACCGGGTCTACCGTGCGTTCCCGTGTCGTACGCCCAGCTGTTCACCCGAGTCAAACCGGTCGAGCGCCTCGCCGACGACGGCTCGCACACCGCGCTGCACCGCACGCTCGGACTCGTGCCGCTCATCGCGCTGTCCGTCGGCGCGACCCTCGGCACCGGCATCTTCGTGGTGCTCGCCGAAGCCGCGCCCGCCGCGGGCCCGGCCGTCGTCGTGTCGTTCGTGCTGGCCGGTCTCGCCGCGCTCTGCTCCGCGCTGTCCTACGCCGAACTGGCGGGCAGCGTGCCCGTCTCCGGATCGGCCTACTCCTACGCCTACGCCACGCTCGGTGAACTCGTCGCCTGGATCTGCGGCTGGTGCCTGCTGCTGGAGTACGGCGTCTCGGTGGCCGCGGTCGCCGTCGGCTGGGGCGGCTACCTCAACGAGTTCCTGCGCGGCACCATCGGGCTCACCCTGCCCGACGCGCTGTCCGCGCCACCCGGTGAAGGCGGCGTGGTCAACGTGCCCGCCGTCATCGTGGTGCTGCTGGCCACCGCCGTGCTGATGATGGGCGTGCGGGAGAGCGCCGCCGTCACCACCGCCACCACGCTGCTGAAGATCGGCGTGCTGGTGTTCTTCGTCTGCGTGGCGCTGACCGCGTTCCGCTCGGACAACCTCACCCCGTTCGCGCCCGCCGGCATCGCCGGGATCTCCGCCGGGGCGTCCGCGGTGTTCTTCTCGTTCATCGGCTTCGACGCCGCCTCCACCGCGGGCGAGGAAGCGCGCAATCCGAAGCGGGACCTGCCGCGGGCCATCATGATCTCGCTCGCGATCGTCACCCTCGTCTACGTCGTGGTCGCGTTCGCCGCCGTCGGCGCCGTCGGCACCGACGTGCTCGGCGGGTCGGACGCCTCGCTGGCCACCGCGCTGGAGATCGTCACCGGCCAGGGCTGGCCCGCGGTGCTGCTCGCCTTCGGCGCCGTCGTCGCCATCGCCTCCGTGGTGCTCACCGTGCTGTACGGGCAGACGCGGATCCTGGTGTCGATGTCCCGGGACGGGTTGATGCCCGCCAAGCTGTCCGCGGTCAACCGCCGGGCCGTGCCCGCGCACAACACCATGATCGTCGGACTGCTGGTGGCCGCCCTCGCCGCCGTGGTGCCGCTGAGCAGCCTCGCCGACGCCACCAGCATCGGGACGCTCGTCGCGTTCGGCGTCGTCAACATCGGCGTCATCGTGCTGCGCCGGCGCAAACCCGACCTGGAGCGGTCCTTCCGCACCCCGCTGATGCCGTGGGTGCCGCTGCTCGGGGTCGCGCTGTGCGCCTACCTGATCCTCGGATTGGACCGGGTGACCTGGCTCGTCTTCGCGATCTGGATGGTGGCGGGGCTCGCCGTGTACCTCGGGTACGGGCTGCGGCGGTCCAAGCTCAACTGAGCCCGGGTCGACGGGAAGGGAACCTTCCGCGCAGCCATGACCGGAAGGTTCCCTTCCGCACACCGCGCGACCGGCGCGCGGCGGGGCGGTGGACGATGGTCGGATGCGCATGACGAGCAGCCGCGAGGTGTACGCCAACGCGTGGATGACCGTCCGGGAGGACGGCATCCGCCGCCCCGACGGGTCCGACGGCATCTACGGCGTGGTGGACAAACCGGACTACGCGTTGATCATCCCGCTGGACGGCGACCGGATTCACCTGGTCGAGCAGTTCCGCTACCCGCTCGGGCAACGCCGCTGGGAGTTCCCGCAGGGCACCGCGCCCGACCGCGCCGAAGTCGAGACCGCCGAACTCGCCGCCCGCGAACTGCGCGAGGAAACGGGCCTGCGCGCCGAGCGGCTCACCGAGCTGGGACGCCTGGACGTGGCGCCGGGCATGTCCAGCCAGCGCGGTCGCGCATACCTGGCGACCGGGCTCACCGCGGGCGAGCACGAACGGGAACCGGAGGAGCAGGACATGCGGGCGGCGTGGTTCGAACGCGCCGAGTTCGAGCGGATGATCCGCGGCGGCGCGGTCACCGACGCCCAATCCGTGGCCGCCTACCAACTGCTCTGCTTGCACGAACGGGGGGTTTGACCGGTATCGCACCGGTCCCGGTCACGCGCGGCTGTGGCGCCCGTCGCGGGCGCCCGGAATCACGTGACGGAACCCGCCCCGGCTCCTTATCCTGCGCTGGTGCCAGCTCAACTCGTGCCCTTCGTGCTGTTCGTGATCGTGGTGACCCTCGCCCCCGGGCCGGACATGGCGCTCGGGCTGCGCAACAGCATCCGCGGCGGCTCGACCGGGATGTGGTGGACCGGGCTCGGCTGCTGCGCCGGCCTGCTGGTGCACGCGGCGATCTCGGTGGCGGGGCTCTCCGCGCTGCTGGCGGCCTCCGCCGTCGCCTACACGGCGCTCAAGCTCGGCGGCGCCGCCTACCTGGTGTGGCTCGGCGCGACGACGCTGTGGAAGAGCATCCGGAACCGGCACGAGGCGCCCGCGGCGGCGCTGCCGGAACCGCGGCCGGTCGCCGGGGGGCTGACGCGGCGCGCGGCGTTCCGGCAGGGCCTGGTGAGCAACGTGCTCAACCCGAAGATCATCCTGCTGTTCCTGACGCTGCTGCCGCAGTTCATCTCGCCCGGCGAACCGCGCGCGCTCACCTCGATGATCCTCACCGTGGCGTTCCTGGCCGTGGCGCTGGTGTACTGGCGGCTGGCGTCCTGGCTGGTCGGCGGCCTGCGCGAACTGCTCAGCCGCCGGAAGGTGAAGCTCGCGCTGGAACGCGCCACCGGCACCGTGATGATCGCCCTAGGCCTCCGGGTGGCCTTCGAGAGCGGCTGATGCAGACTCCACTTCGGCCACGTGGTGCTCGGGTGGCGGAACCTCAGCGGCGGCCGAACCGCGGAGCCGTCGGGAGCTGCTGAGCCGCGAGGAGTCCGCCGCCGGTCGGTCAGTCCGTGACGCGCTCGATGTAGGCACCCAGGCTGCGCAGGTTCTCCACGAAGTTCGGATAACCCCGGTCGATGTGGAACACGTCCCACACCTCGGTCACGCCGTCCGCGCACAACCCGGCCAGCACCAGGCCGACCCCGGCGCGGATGTCCGACGCCCACACCGGGGCGCTGGAGAGCCGCTCCAACCCGCGCACCACCGCGTGGTGCCCGTCGGTGCGCGCGTCCGCGCCCATCCGCACCAGTTCCTCGATGAACCGGAAGCGGGACTCGAACAGGTTCTCCGTGATCATCGACGTGCCGTCGGCCACCGCCGACAGCGCCAGCGCCATCGGCTGCAGGTCCGTCGCGAACCCCGGGTACGGCAGCGTCACGTAGTCCACGGCCAGCGGGCGGCGGTCCGCGACCACGCGGAACTCCTCATCGCCCACCACGACCTCGGCGCCCGCGCTGCGCAGCTTCTCCAGCACCAGGTTCACGTGGTGCGGGTCCACCCCGCGCACCTTGATGTCTCCCTGGGTGGCCACCGCGGCGAACGCCCAGGTGGCGCCGACGATGCGGTCGCCGATGACGCGGTGCTCCACCGCCTTCAGCGAGGTCACCCCGTGCACGGTGAGCGTCGAGGTGCCCGCGCCCTCGATCTTCGCGCCCATCTGCTGGAGCATCACGCACAGGTCGACGATCTCCGGCTCCCGCGCCGCGTTGTCGATCATCGTGGTGCCTTCGGCGAGGACCGCGGCCATCAGGATGTTCTCCGTGGCGCCCACGCTCGGGAAGTCCAGCCAGATCTGGGCGCCGCGCAGGTTCTCCGCCTCCGCCACCACCGCGCCGTGCTCGATGTGGCTGGTCGCGCCGAGCTGCCGCAGCCCGCTCTGGTGCATGTCCAGCGGACGCGAACCGATCGCGTCGCCGCCCGGCAACGTCACCACGGCCTTGCGGCACCGCGCCACCAGCGGGCCCAGCACGCACACCGAGGCGCGCAGCTTGCCCATCGACGGCGACACCGCCTCGTGGCTGATCTCCGCGGGCGTCGTGATGTACGCGGTGCGGCCCTCGATGGCGACCTCGCAGCCCAGGCTGCGCAGCACGTCGCCCATCAGCGGGACGTCCAGGATCTCCGGGCAGTTGGTGATCGTCGTCGTGCCCTCGGCCAGCAACGCGGCCGCCATCAGCTTCAGCACGCTGTTCTTCGCGCCGACCACATCGACTTCGCCGACGAGGCGCGCCCCGCCGTGCACGCGGAAGTGCTCACTCACGAACAGCAGGTTACGGGCCGGGCGCCGCCCCGTCCGTGGCGGGTGCGCCGGGCCGCGGCCGTGCGATGAAGGGAACCTTCCTGCCACCGGTGACCGGAAGGTTCCCTTCATCCCACGATCAACCGGCGCGCAGCACCTACCCTGGAAGGCATGGCCGTACACCTGACGAAGATCTACACCCGGACCGGCGACGCCGGCACCACGCGGCTCTCGGACAACTCGCAGATCAGCAAGACCGATCCGCGGCTGGTCGCCTACGCCGACGTGGACGAGACGAACTCGGTGCTGGGAGTGGCGCTGGCCACCGCGAGCTTCGACGCGGCGATCGTCGAGGTGCTGCGGACCGTGCAGAACGACCTGTTCGACGTGGGCGCCGACCTGTCCACCCCGGTGGTGCCGAACCCCGAGTTCCCGCCGCTGCGGGTCACCCAGGACTACATCGACCGGCTCGAAGGCTGGTGCGACGAGTACAACGCGCAGGTGCCGAAGCTGAACTCGTTCATCCTCCCCGGCGGCACCCCCGGCGGTGCGCTGCTGCACCAGGCCCGGTGCACGGCGCGGCGGGCGGAGCGCTCTGCGTGGGCGTTGCTGGAGGTCGACGCCGAGCGCAGCAACGCGCTCGCCGCCAAGTACCTGAACCGGCTCTCCGACCTGCTGTTCATCCTCGCCCGCGTCGCCAACCCGGACGGTGACGTGCTGTGGCGCCCGGGCGGCGGCGCCTGACCGGTCACAGCCGCTTGGCGAAGCACACCGAATCTGGATCGCCGCGGTACGGGCCGAACGCCGGGATGCCGGAGTAGCCCGCCGAGCGGTACAGCGCGATGGCCTCCGGCTGCCGGTTCCCGGTCTCCAGCAGGATCCGCTTGTGCCCGGCCGCCGCGGCCCGCTCCTCCAGCTCGGCCAGCAGCCGCCGCGCCAGGCCGCGGCCCCGCGCGCCGGGCGACACGTACATCCGCTTGAGCTCGACGTCGCCGTCCGCGAATTCCGACTCCGCCGGGTCGTACACCCGCCAGCCGCCGATGGCGACCGGTTCCGCCGCGAGGTAGCCGAGCAGGAACGTGCCGCGCGGGGCGCTGAACTGCCCGGAGTCGATCGGTGTCTCGTCCCGGCGCCCGTAGCGGCCCACGTACTCCTGCTGGACCTCCTCGATCAGCCGCTGCGCGTCGGGATGGTCGAACTCGGCGATCTCGATGTGCATGCGACCAGCTTAGGAGCGCTCAGCCCAGCACCTTCTCGAACCAGTGCCGGGCGTACTCGTTGTCGTTGTAGGCGGGGATCTCCGCGTAACCGGCCGAGCCGTACAGGGCGCGCGCGGCGTGCAGCTCGGCGGCGGTGTCCAGGCGCACCACTCCGCACCCCAGCTCCGCCGCGCTGCGCTCCAGCTCGGCCAGCAACGCCCGGCCCGCGCCGCGACCGCGCAGCACCGGGGAGATCCACATCCGCCGGATCTCCGCGATGCCGGGCTCCAGCACCCGCACCGCGCCGCAGCCCCGCACCGCGCCCGCCGCGTCCCGGACCAGCAGGAAGCGGCCGCGCGGCGGCGCGAAATCGCCCGGTTCCGGCGGGGCCGCCCGGCCCGGGTCGAACCCGGCGGGGAACACCTGCGCCAGCTCGGCGACGTACTGCTCCAGCGCGGCCGTGGCGTCCGCACCGGCGATCGATTCGGCGGTGATCGTGAACCGGCCGCTGTCCGGGGTCGCGTCCATCATGCGCCCAGTCTTTCCGAGCCGAAGCCTTCACCGCCAGTTACTCCGGCTTCCGATGGCTAAAGTGGAGCTTCATGGACCCGGTGAAGTTGCTGCTGCTGTTGGCGTTGCGCGAGGGCGGCAGCGTCACCCGTGCCGCCGAGCTCACCGGGCGCACCCCGCCCGCGGTGTCCCAGCAGCTCGCCCGGCTGGAGCGGGAAGCGGGCACCGCGCTCGTCGAACGCCTCCCGCACGGCGTCCGGCTCACCTCGCTCGGGGAGCAGCTCGCCGAACGCGCCGACCGGATCGCGCACGCCCTGCGCGGCGCCGAAGCGGACCGGGCGCGGCACCTGCGGCTGCACCGCACCAGGCTGCGGCTCGGAGCCTTCCCCACCGCGGGCGTGCGGCTGCTGCCCGAAGCCCTGGCCGCGCTGAACCGGCTGCACCCGGACAGCGAGCTGTCCGTCGTGGACCTCGGCCCCACCGAGGGCAACGCGCTCGTCGCCGAACGCGAACTGGACCTGGCGCTCGTCGCCTCCTACGGCGAACCGCTGCACCCGCCCGCCGGGGTGCGGCTGGTGCCGCTGCTCGACGACCCGGTGCTCGCCGTGCTGCCCGAACGCCACCCGGCCGCCACCGGTGGATCCCCGCTGGTGCTGCGGGACTTCGCCGCCGACGCGTGGGCGTGCGCGCCGCGGGAACTGCCGAACCGGCGCCAGCTCGACGACCTGGCCCGCACCGCCGGGTTCACCCCGCACGTCCCGTTCGAATCCGAGTCGTACGCCGTCGCGCAGGCCGTGGTGTCCGCCGGAGTCGCCGTCGCCTTCCTGCCGCGGCTCGCCATCGGCGACGTGCCGGGCACCGTCACCCGGGAACTCGACGAGTCCGCGCTGTTCCGGCGGGTGCACGCCGTGCTGCCCGCGCACTCCCCCACCGAGCTCGCCGAGGTGTTCCTCGGCCTGCTGCGCGACGTCTGCGCCGAACACGGCGGCACCGCGCACCCGGTGCGATGAAGGGAACCTTCCGGTCACCGGTGACAGGAAGGTTCCCTTCCTCCGGACCCGGCGCGCGAAAAAGCGCCCCCTCCGAAGAGGGGGCGCTGGACGCTGCGGGCTCAGGAAGCCCAGGGCACGGAACGCCCGGGCGGAGCGGACTCCAACCAGGACAGGAAGCCGGTGAGCGCATCCGCGCCCATCGCGACCTCGATCTCCTCGCCGCGACCGGTCAGGTGCAGCACGGTGGCCGCCTGCGGCAGCGCGTACACCTCGGACGCCGAGGGCTCGCGGCGGGTGGCGATCTCCACCTCCCGGCGGTTCACCACCCAGTTCGGGCCGGAACGCAGGCTCAGCACCCGGTACCAGGTGAACTCCTCACCGCGGTAGTGCGCGACGCCGAGGTGCCAGCCCCGCCCGCGGTCGTCGGTGCGCAGCCGCAGCGCCACGTCGATTCCGCCGGCGCGCAACTGCTGCAACCGCCGGCGCGCGGCCAGCACCACGCTCAGGGCCGCGGCCGCCAGGAGCAGCACCAGCCCGAAAACGATGATCGACCACACGCCCGCGGAGCCCATGTTCTGCGGCCCGTCAGACCGACTGCCCGGCCGCCCGAAGTCGACTCAGCGCTCTCGTGCGCGCTTCCTCGTCGTCGCTCTTGGCGTCGGCGCGGGCCTGCGCGACGTCGATCTCCTGGGCGAGTTCGGCCGACTCGGCGAGGACGCTGACGCCATCGGCGGTGACGGACAGGAATCCGCCCTGCACGGCGGCGGTGACGGTGTCGCCATCGGTCGTGGTGATCTTCACGACGCCACCCTCGACGAGCTGGCCGAGCAGCGGCTCGTGCCCCGGCAGGATGCCGATCTCGCCTTCGGTCGTCTGGGCCACGACGGTGGTCGCCTCACCGGACCACAGGCGGCGCTCGACAGCGACCAGCTGGACGGACATGTTGGCCACGCGCGTCTCCTTTGTCGGGTGTACAGCCCGCAGTCTAGCCAACGCCAGGCGGGCCCTGGTGACGGGCCGAGCAGGGCCGCGTCACATCCGGAGGGGTGCGAGCAGGGGAACCTTCCGATCACGGGTGACCGGAAGGTTCCCTTCCTCGGGGAAGGGCGAAAAAGAAGGCCGGGGCCCGTGACCGGACCCCGACCCGCTGCCGGTGGGTCTTCGCCGCGGTGGTGCACCGCGACGAAGACCAGGGCTCACTTCTCGGTGAGCTTCTTGTAGGCCTGCTCCAGGTCCTCCAGACCACCGATGGACAGGAAGGCCTGCTCCGGGTAGTGGTCGAAGTCGCCCTTGCAGAGCTTGTCGAACGCCTCGATGGTCTCCTTCACCGGCACGAAGGAGCCGTCCTGGCCGGTGAACTGCTTCGCCACGAAGAAGTTCTGGGACAGGTAGCGCTGGATGCGCCGCGCCCGCTGCACCGTCACCTTGTCCTCTTCGGACAGTTCGTCCATGCCGAGGATGGCGATGATGTCCTGCAGCTCCTTGTACTTCTGGAGGATCCGCTTGACCTCCTGGGCGACGCGGTAGTGCTCGTCGCCCACGACGGCCGGGTCCAGAATGGTGGAGCTGGAGGTCAGCGGGTCGACCGCCGGGTAGATGCCCATCTGCGAGATCGGCCGGGAAAGCTCCGTCGTCGCGTCCAGGTGGGCGAAGGTGGTCGCCGGCGCCGGGTCGGTGTAGTCGTCCGCGGGCACGTAGATCGCCTGCATCGAGGTGATCGAGTTGCCGCGGGTCGAGGTGATCCGCTCCTGCAGCTCACCCATCTCGTCGGCCAGCGTCGGCTGGTAACCCACCGCGGAAGGCATCCGGCCCAGCAGGGTGGACACCTCCTGACCCGCCTGGGTGAACCGGAAGATGTTGTCGATGAACAGCAGCACGTCCTGGTTCTGGACGTCGCGGAAGTACTCCGCCATGGTCAGCGCCGACAGGGCGACCCGCATGCGGGTGCCCGGCGGCTCGTCCATCTGCCCGAAGACGAGGGCGGTGTCGGCGAGCACGCCGGACTCCGCCATCTCGACCCAGAGGTCGTTGCCCTCACGGGTGCGCTCGCCGACGCCGGCGAACACCGAGGTGCCACCGAAGTTCTTGGCGACGCGGCGGATCATCTCCTGGATGAGCACCGTCTTGCCGACACCCGCACCGCCGAACAGGCCGATCTTGCCACCCTGCACGTACGGGGTGAGCAGGTCGATCACCTTGATACCGGTCTCCAGCACCTCGGTGCGGCCTTCGAGCTGGTCGAACGCCGGAGCCTTGCGGTGGATGGACCAGCGCTCGGCGTCCGAGGCGTAGCCCGGCTCGTCGAGGCAGTGCCCGAGGGCGTTGAACACGTGGCCCTTGACCACGTCGCCCACCGGCACCGAGATGCCCTCGCCGGAGTCGCGCACCGCGACGCCCCGGACGAGGCCCTGGGTCGGCTGCATCGACACGCAGCGCACCACGCTGTCGCCGAGGTGCTGGGCGACCTCGAGCGTCAGCGTCTTCGCCATGGCCTCGGCCGTGATGTCCACGGTGAGGGAGTTGTTGAGGTCGGGCACCTGGTCGCGCGGGAACTCGACGTCCACGACCGGGCCGAGAACCCGGACGACGCGGCCGGTGCCAGTAGCCGTGCTAGTGGCAGTCGCAGTCATGTCACTCACTTCCTGCTGACGAGAGCGCCTCGACACCACCGACGATCTCGCTGATTTCCTGGGTGATCTGGGCCTGGCGGGCCTGGTTGGCCTCACGGCTGAGGTTGCGGATCAGTTCGTCCGCGTTGTCCGTGGCCGCCTTCATCGCGGTACGACGCGCCGCGAAGACGGACGCCGCCGAGTCCAGCAGCCCGGCGAAGATCCGGGTGTTGATGTACTTCGGCAGCAGGGCGCGGAACAACGTGTCCGCGTCCGGTTCGAAGTCGTACACCGACCGCGGCTTCTTCGGCTCGTCGGAGTACTCGACCTCCAGCGGGGCGATCCGCGTGACGGTCGGCCGCTGAGTCAGCATCGAGACGAACTCGGTGTGCACCACGTGCAGCTCGTCCACGCCCAGCGTACCGTCCGGCCCGCCGTCGTCGGGGTAGTCGTCGGCGCCCGCGAGGAACGCCTTGACCAGGGTCTCCCCCACTTCGGCGGCGTCCGAGTAGGCGGGCTTCTCGGCGAAGCCGGTCCAGCTGGCCGCGACCGGGCGCTGGCGGAACCGGTAGTACGCGTCGCCCTTGCGGCCGATCACGTACAGCACCGGGGTCTTGCCCTGCTCGCGCAGCAGGCTCTGCAGCTCCTCCGCCGCGCGCAGCACGTTGGAGTTGTAGCCGCCGCACTGGCCGCCGTCACTGGTCACCACGAGCACCGCGGCCCGCTTCGGGTTGTCCCGCTCCACCAGCAGCGGGTGGTCCAGCGAGCTCGCGCCTGCCAGCTCGGACAGGGACTTGGTGATCTCGGCCGCGTACGGCCGGGACGCCTCGACCCTGGTGCGGGCCCGCATGATGCGGGAGGTGGCGATCAGTTCCTGCGCCTTGGTGATCTTCCGGATCGACTTGACCGACCGGATGCGGTCTCGCAGTTCTCGAAGATTGGCCATGGCTACCCGGTCACTTCTTCGGGGCGGGCTTGTTGACCTGGACGGTTTCCTTGCCCACCGCGTTCGCGTCCATCGCCTCGGCGTCGGCCTCCTGCGTGAGCGAGGTGCCGTCGGAGGTCGTGAACTGCTTCTTGAACTCCTCCACCGAGTCCACGATCAGCTTCTGGCCGTCGTCGGAGAGCTTCTTGCTCTCGACGATGTCCTTGAGCAGCGACTCGTGGGTCCGGCGCAGGTAGGCGAGGAATTCCGACTCGAAGCGCCGCACGTCGTTCACCGGAACGGTGTCGACGTGGCCCTTCGTCCCCAGGAACAGGGACACGACCTCTTCCTCGACGGGCAGCGGGTCGCCTGCGCCCTGCTTGAGCAGCTCCATCAGGCGGGCACCGCGGTCCAGCTGCGCCTTCGACGCGGCGTCCAGGTCCGAGGCGAAGGCGGAGAACGCCTCCAGCTCGCGGAACTGCGCCAGGTCGATCTTCAGCGAGCCGGTGACCGACTTCATCGCCTTGATCTGCGCGGAACCACCGACGCGGGACACCGAGATGCCGACGTCGATCGCGGGGCGCTGACCGGAGTTGAACAGGTCCGACTGCAGGAAGCACTGGCCGTCGGTGATGGAGATGACGTTCGTCGGGATGTAGGCCGACACGTCGTTCGCCTTGGTCTCGATGATCGGCAGACCCGTCATCGAGCCGGCGCCCATCTCGTCCGACAGCTTCGCGCAACGCTCCAGCAGGCGGGAGTGCAGGTAGAAGACGTCACCGGGGTAGGCCTCGCGGCCCGGCGGGCGGCGCAGCAGCAGCGAGATCGCGCGGTACGCCTCGGCCTGCTTGGTGAGGTCGTCGAACACGATCAGGACGTGCTTGCCCTGGTACATCCAGTGCTGGCCCAGCGCGGAGCCCGCGTACGGCGCCAGCCACTTCAGACCCGGCGAGTCCGAGGCGGGGGCGGCGACGATGGTGGTGTACTCCATCGCGCCCGCGTCCTCGAGGGACTTCTTCACGCCGGCGATCGTGGAGCCCTTCTGGCCGATCGCGACGTAGATGCAGTGCACCTGCTTGGCAGGGTCACCGCTGTCCCAGTTGCCCTTCTGGTTGATGATCGTGTCGACCGCGACCGTGGTCTTGCCGGTCTTGCGGTCGCCGATCAGCAGCTGGCGCTGGCCGCGGCCGATCGGGGTCATCGAGTCGATGGCCTTGATGCCGGTCTGCATCGGCTCGGCGACGCCCTGGCGCTGCACGACCGTGGCGGCCTGCAGTTCCAGCGCGCGCTGGCTCTCGGCCTTGATCTCGCCGAGACCGTCGATGGCCTCGCCCAGCGGGTCCACCACGCGGCCGAGGAAGCCGTCGCCGACCGGCATGGACAGCACCTTGCCGGTCCGCTTGACCTCTTGGCCCTCTTCGATGCCCGCGGACTCGCCCAGGATGACCGCGCCGATCTCCTGAGCCTCCAGGTTCATCGCCACGCCGTAGACGCCACCGGGGAACTCCAGCAGCTCTTCGGTCATCACCGAAGGCAGGCCCTCGACATGGGCGATGCCGTCACCGGTATCGGTGACGACGCCGACCTCCTCGCGGCTGACCTCCGGGGAGTAGCTGGAGACGTACTTCTCGATCGCACTGCGGATCTCGTCCGACGAGATCGTCAGCTCCGCCATGTCTCGTTCCTGCTCTCGGTTCGTTCTGGAAGGAAGTTCGTGTCCGGGCCGCGGCCCCCGCCGTCAGTCGGCGAGGTCGCGCCGGAGGGACTGCAGGCGCCCCGTGGTCGTCCCGTCGATGACCTCGTCACCGACCTTGATCAGCAGGCCGCCGCCGACCGCAGGATCCACTTCCAGGTGGACCGCGATGGGCCGCGAGTAGATCCGCTGCAACGTGGCCGCGAGCCGCTGCTGCTGCTGCTCGGTCAGTTCGACGGCGGACCGCACGTGCGCCACCGAACGCTCCCGGCGCTTCGCCGAGAGCTCCGCGAGCTCCTCCAGGCCTTCGCTGACGTGTCCGCCGTGCGGGTGCGCCACCAGCTGGCGCACCAGGGCCTGGGTGACCGGTTCGACCTTGCCGCCGAGCAGCTGGTCGACCAGCGCGGTCTTGCCGTCGGGGGCAGCGGCCGGATCGGCCAGCAGCCGCTCCAGCTCCAGTTCGGCGCCGATGATGCGGCCGATGCGGAACAGCTCGTCCTCGACCGCGTCCAGCCGGCCCGCCCGTTCCGCCTGCACCAGCAGGGCGACCCGGGCCAGCCGCTCCAGACCTCCGACCAGGTCCTTCGCGCTCGACCAGCGGGAGCGGACGGCTTCGACCACCACGGGCAGCGCCCGGGCGCCGAGCTTGCCGGCCAGCAGCTGCTTGGCCAGTTCCTCCCTCGAACGGGGTTCGGTGGAGGCGTCCGCCAGCGCCCGGCGCAGGGTCGACTCACGACCCAGCAGGGCGGCCACGCCGAACAGTTCGTCGGCGAGGCCGGTGATCTCCGCGGCCCCGGCCCCGTCGGTGGCCTGCAACAGCTGCAGCTCGGTGGCTGCCAGCGCATCGCGGCTCGCGGCGTTCACGAGGGTGCTCAACTCTCCAGGGCCTTTCGTTCTGGGGGAACCTTCGGGGACCACATCATGTGCGTGTCCATCGCACCGGCTCCGTCAGGACCTGCTGGACCCGGACGGTGCCGACGTGGATTCCAGTTCCTCCAGGAACCGGTCCACGGTGCCGCGGCGACGGGTCTCGTCCTCGAGGGACTCACCGACGATGCGACCGGCCAGATCCACGGCCTGCCGGCCGAGGTCGCCGCGCAGCTCGGCGACGATCTGCGAGCGCTGCGCGGCCAGCTGGTTCTGGCCTTGCGTGACGATGCGCTCCGACTCGGACTGCGCCTGCGCGCGCATCTCCTCGACGATCTGCTGGCCCTCGGCCCGCGCGTCGTCCCGGATCCGCGCCGCTTCGGCACGTGCCTCGGCCAGCTGCGACTTGTACTGCTCCAGCGTCCGCTGCGCCTCGGCCTGGGCCTGCTCGGCGCGGGCGATGCCGCCTTCGATCCGCTCGCTGCGCTCCGCGTAGAGCTTCTCGAAGCGCGGCACCGCGTACTTCCACAGTACGAAGAGCAGGATCAGGAAGGCGATCAGGCCGACGACGATCTCGGACGGCTCGGGGATGACGGGACTGTGCCCGCCCTCGGCCGCCAACAGCATCTGTGTCTTCACCACGACGTCTCCCAACGCTTTCCAGCCGTGAACAAGATCAGGCGGCGGAGGCGATGAAGTACACGACCAGGCCGATCAGGGCGAGCACCTCGACCAGGACGAAGGAGATCCAGGCGATGCCCTGCAGCTGGCCCTGGGCCTCCGGCTGGCGGGCGGTGCCGTTGATGACCGCGGCCCAGATCAGGCCGACGCCCACGCCCGGGCCGATGGCGCCGAGCCCGTAACCGATCGCGGCCAGACCGGGGTTGATGTTCCCAGCGGTTTCAGCGGCCTGCGCAAGAACGATGTTGCTCACTTTCACTACCTTTCAACTCGGTCCGCGCGAGTCGGCGCGGATCGGAGGTCTTGGTCTTGCTCTCAGTGCTCCTGGGCCAGCGCACTGCCGATGAAGTTCGCGGTCAGCAGCGCGAAGATGTACGCCTGGAGCACCTGGATCAGGGCTTCGACGAACGTCAAGGCAATGGAGAAGGCGAAAGCGACGATGGAGACCGGCTTCAACCCCGCACTCGCCTCCATGAGCAGGTACTCCCCGCCCAGGGTGAACACCAGCAGGATGAGGTGACCGGCGAACATCGCGGCGAACACCCGGATCGCCAGCGCGACCGGCTGAGCGATGAACTTCTGGAAGAACTCGATCGGCGACAGCAGCAGGTAGATCGGCTTCGGCACGCCCGGGGGGAACATGACGTGCTTGAAGTAGCCGAGGAATCCGTGCCTGGCGAAACCGACCGTGTGCATCACCACGTACGCGACGATGAACAGCGCGATCGGGAACCCGATGCGCGACATCGTGGGGAACTGGATCAGCGGGATGATCCCGAAGATGTTGTTCACCAGGACGAACGTGAACATCGCGAAGATCAGCGGGACGAACTTGCGGAAGTCCTTCGCCCCGATCTGCTCCCGCGCGATGTTGTTGCGGCTGAACTCGTAGAGGAACTCCGCGACGAACTGGGACTTGCCCGGTACCAGCTTCAGGTTGCGGGTCGCCATCACGAAGTACGCGCCGACGATCACCACCGACAGTGCGATCAGCACCATCGGTTTGGTTACGCCGCCGAAGATCGGCGGGAGGTCAAAAGCATCGGCACCCGGCGGTACGAACTGTCCGCCTTGGGCCAGCACCAGCGCGCCCAACTGGGCTCCTTCCGGTTCTCCCGAGGTTCACACCACCGGGGGAATCGTCATGATTTGCACGTAACGTACCCGATACGCGATCTGGCACGTTCGCCGACCCCACCCTAGTGAGCGCGAATACGTTCAGTAAGAGGTGGACGGTCGCCACACTGATGGGCGACCTGGCCGAAGCGGACAATACCAGCGGGTAACAAGTTTCGGGAAGCTACCCGCTGCAGATCAGCGACACCGTCACTGACCAGGAACGATGGTCGGAATCTTGGTCTTGCGGAAGGCAACGACCTCGGCTCCGGCCCACACCATGATGGTGGCCAGCATGGTGAGCGCCAGCGATGTCGGATGCAGCGCGTCGACCCCGCCCAGCAAGGTCATCACGATGAGTAACACCAGCATCTTGCCGACGTACCCGCCGAGCGCCACCGCCATCACGAACATCGGGTGCAACCCACCCGTCCAGCGCATCAGGAAGATCGTCAGCAGCGACGACCCGAACGCCACCGCTCCGCCCACCACCGCGCCGAACGCACCGGTCGCACCGACCAGCACCGCGGACACCACGACTCCGAGCAGCACCGTCACGGCGCCCGGCACCAGCGCGGTGCGCAGCATGGCGTCGGCCAGCTTGCGCACCGTCGCAGCGTGCGGGTTCTCCGCGGACTGCTCGGTGGACTGCTCGGTCTCGCTCATTCAGGCCCCTCGATCGGATCGCCATCGTCCGGCCATTCTCGGAATCAGCGAAATGATAGCTGCCGCCACCACGCCCAATCCGGCGACCCAGCCGACGACGGCCGCGCTGAACAGCGTCAACGACACCGCACCGAACGCGAGCACGCCCGCCCACAGGTAGATGAGCAGCACCGCGCGGCGCTGCGAGTGCCCGATCTCCAGCAATCGGTGGTGCAGGTGCATCTTGTCCGCGTGGAACGGGCTCTTGCCCGCCGCGGTCCGCCGCACCACCGCCATGATCAGGTCGAGCAGCGGGACGAACAGCACCGCGGCCAGCACCAGCAGCGGCGACAGCAGCGCCAGCAGGTCCTTGCCGCCGAAGCCCGCGTAGTCCGCCTTGCCCGACGCCGAGGTGCTCGCCGTCGCCAGCATCAAGCCGATCAGCATCGACCCCGAATCACCCATGAAGATCCGCGCCGGCTGGAAGTTGTACGGCAGGAAACCCATGCAGGAGCCGGCGATCGACGCCGCGATCAGCGCCGGCGGGTAGGCGGTCACGTCGCCGCCGTGCTGCTGGAGCAGGCTCAAGCAGAACGCGCAGGTCGCGCTGGCCGCGATCAGGCCGATGCCGGAGGCCAGCCCGTCCAGGCCGTCCACGAAGTTCATCGCGTTGATCATCGTGACGACCAGCAGCACCGTCAGCAGCTGGCCCTGGTTGCTGTTGAGCACCATCAGCTGGCCGATGTGCCCCTCGTCGCCGCCCCACGGCACCCAGAAGCCGAACCACTGCACGCCGAACAGGACCAGGATCCCCGCCGCGGTCACCTGCCCCGCGAGCTTGGTCAGCGAATCGAGTTCGAAGCGGTCGTCCAACGCGCCGACCAGCACGATCAGCCCACCGGCCACGATCGCGGCGGCGGCATCGTTGGAGAAGTCGAAACCCCGCGACAGCGCGGGCAGGTTGCTCGCCAGGAACATCGCCGCGAGCACCCCGCCGAACATCGCCACCCCGCCCATCCGCGGGATCGGCGTCAGGTGCACGTCGCGCTTGCGCGGGTAGGCGACCGCGCCCACCCGGATCGCCAGCAGCCGGACCAGACCGGTCAGCAGGAACGTCACCGCCGCCGCGGTGAGCAGAACGAGCAGGTATTCGCGGACGGGCAATCCCGCCGGCGCCCACAGAGGTGCGTTGTCCATGGCGGCTCTACCCTCGCGGGGCGACGGCCCGCGGAAGGTCGATGTCCGGCCACCGGAACGGCGTCTTCAAGCTCGGCGCTCCTCATCGCTGTCCACGTTGCGCATCCGGGTGCTAACGCTATCGGCAAACAGCCGCGCCACGACCACCGGTCCGGATCAGCGAAGATCGTCCGTCCTGTCCGCCTCCTCCCGCTCCCGGCGAACTCCTCACCGCGGGAGCGGGACGGGCGGACAGCGGTCAGGCGAGCGGTTCGACCTCGACGCCCAGGACCTCGGTGAGCTGCTCCAGGGTGATCTCACCCTGGCGCAGCACGCGCGGCGCCGCCTGGGTCAGGTCCACGATCGTCGAGGCGACCGGCTCCCCGGTCGGGCCGCCGTCCAGGTAGACCTGCACCGAGTCACCGAGCTGGTCCTGCGCCTGCTGCGCCGTCGCGGGCGGCGGGTTGCCGGTGCGGTTCGCGCTCGACACCGCCATCGGGCCGACCTCGCGGAGCAGGTCCAGCGCCACCGGGTGCAGCGGCATCCGCAGGTTCACCGTGCCGCGGGTGTCGCCCAGGTCCCAGGCCAGTGACGGCGCCTGCGGCAGGATCAGCGACAGGCCACCCGGCCAGAACGCCTCCACCAGCGCGCGGGCCTGCTTCGACACGGACTGGACCAGGCCGTCGATCGTCGACCACGAGCCGACCAGCACCGGGACCGGCATGTCGCGGCCGCGGCCCTTCGCCGCCAGCAGCGCACCCACCGCCTCCGCATCGAAGGCGTTCGCGCCGATCCCGTACACGGTGTCGGTGGGCAGGACCACCAGGCCACCTGCTCGGACGGTGTTGGCGGCGGCGGCGAGACCGGATTCCCGGCCGTCCGGACGGTTGCAGTCATACGCGGTGCTCACGCTCCGAATCCTGGCACGCCCCGCGCGCAGCACGGCGGGTGGTGCCCGTCCGCACCGGCGCGGGCCTATCCTGCCGAGTAACACCGGCGCCCCCGCACGAGATCTGAAGGGGTGCGCCCGTCCCCGGCGGAGTCGTCGCCCCCAGCACGCTCGAACGCGGCCACGCGACGGACCCGCCCACGTCTGCTCGAACGATCGGCAGGTCCGCGTCGCCGCACCGGACTGCCGCACGCCGGTCCCGAACAAGGAGTACAGATGACCGCCCCGCCCCAGGGTGTCGAGGTCGACCACGTCGAGTTCCCTGCCGGCAAGATCCGCTACTACCGCGCGGGAGCCTCGGGGCCCGCGATCGTGCTGCTGCACGGCGGCGGTCTGGACAACGCGATGCTGAGCTGGCGGCACGCCATCCCGGTGCTCGCCGCCGACCACCGGGTCTACGTCCCCGACCTGCCCGGCCAGGGCGGCAGCCTCCCGTGGCACGGCCGCGCCAACCAGCGCACCTGCGAGGAGGTGCTGCGCTGGCTGCTCGACGCGTGGGGAGTGCGGGACACCATGATCGTCGGGTTGTCGCTGGGCGGCAGCATCGCCACCGGCTTCACGCTGCGGCACCCGCGGCGGGTGCGCGGCCTCGTGCTCGTCGGCTCCGGCGGGCTCGTGGCCCGGCTCGACCGGCACCTGCTCAGCTACCTCGCCACCCGCGTCGACCTCATCGGCACCACCGGCGCGAAGCTGCTGGCGCGGCACCGCGGACTGGCCCGCCGGATGCTGGCGAAGCGGCTGTTCACCGGCGACCGTCCGGTGCCCGACCTGGAGAGCATCGTCGACGAGGTCGCCGCCGAAGCCGCGCAGCGCGACTCGGTGTTCGCCGACTGGCAGCGGGACTCGCTGGGGCGGCGCGCCATGCGCGTCAACCACGGGCCGCACCTCGACCAGCTCCGCTGCCCCGTGATGTTCATCCACGGCGAGCAGGACTCGGTGGTGCCCGTCTCCTCGTCGCGGCAGGCCGCCACCGCCATCTCCGGCGCGCAGCTGCACGTGATCCCCGGCGCCGGGCACTGGCCGAACCGGGAGAAGCCGAACGAGTTCAACGCGCTGCTGCGCGAGTTCGTGAACGCGCGGGCGTGAGGGGGGGAAGGGAACCTTCCGGTCATCGGTGACCGGAAGGTTCCCTTCATCGCACCCCCTCGTCAGCAGGTGGCGCGGTAGAAGTGCTGCGCCTGCTGCTCCATCGAATCCCGGGTGAGCGCGATCATGTCGGTCTTCGTCTCCCGCTCCACCGGCTCGCCCTTGATGGCGGCGATCGCCCGGTTCACGCCCTCCCGGCCGATCTCGGCGGGGTTCTGCGCGATGAGCGCCTGCACCCGCCCGCTGCGCAGGTCGTCGACCTGCTTGGGGCTGGCGTCGAAGCCGACGAGCTGCACCTGACCGGACCGCCCGGCGTTGGCGAGCGCGGTGCCCGCCCCCTCACCGGTGTTGAGATTGGTGCCGAACACGCCCACCAGGTCCGGGTTGGCGGCCAGCGTCGCGGACACGATCTGCGCGGCGGTGGCCGGTTCGTTCTCGGTGTACTGCGTGGGCAGCAGCTTCAGGTTCGGGTGCTTCGCGATCTCCTCCTCGAAGCCGCGGGCCCGCTCGTCGGTGGTGGAGGTGCCCGCCTTGGTGTTCAGCGCCAGCACCGAACCGGGCCGGTCCCCGACGAGCTCGGCGAGGGTCTGCGCGGCCAGCACGCCGCCCGCGTGGTTGTCCGAGGACAGCGAGCTCACCGCGATCGACCGGTCCTCCAGCGCGGTGTCGACCTCCACGACCTGCACACCGTTGTCCTTCGCCTGCTGCAGCGGGGTGGCGAGCGCCTTGTCGTCGGTCGGCGCGATGATCACCGCACCGGGCCGGGAGCTGACGACGCCGTTGAGCAGCTGCGCCTGCTCGGCCTGCTCGAACTTCTCCGGGGCTTGCGCGTTGAGCTCGTACCCGGCGGCCGCGGCCGCCTCCTTCGCCGCGCACTCGATGGAGACGTAGAACGGTTCCCCGCGCATGCCGGTCAGCAGCGCCAAGTTCTTGTTGCCCGGCTCGGTGGCCGCTCCCCCGCCGTCCCCGATCTGCCCGGATCCGCAGCCCGCGAGCAGAGCGCCCGCCGCCAGCACGACCATCACCTTCGACTTGATCTTCACTTGTTCCTCCACACACCGTTGTGCTGCAAAGCGGGTCAGCGGCTGCTGCGCGCCCGGCGGCGCCGCTGGTCGAGCCAGACGGCGGCGACGAGCACGGCACCGACCGCGATCGGTTGCCAGAACGGCCGGACCCCGGCCATGACGAACCCGGCGTCGAGCACGGCGGGGATGAACACGCCGATCACGCTGCCGAGGATGGTGCCCACGCCGCCGAACAGGCTGGTCCCGCCGAGGACCACCGCGGCGATGGCGTTGAGGTTGTCGTTGCTGTGACCGCTGATCGTCGTGGTGCCGAAGTAGGCCAGCGACATGAACCCGGCGAGCCCCGCCAGCACCCCGGTCAGCGCGTACACCGCGACCAGGTGCCTGCTGACGTCGATGCCCGCGCGCCGCGCCGCCTCCGCGTTGGAACCGATCGCGTAGGTGTGCCTGCCGAACCGGGTGGTGTGCAGCGCCCAGCCGGCCAGCAGGGTGACCGCCGCGGCCAGCAGCACCAGGTTCGGCACCACCCCGAACGAGGTGCCGGTGCCGAAGGTCTCGCGCAGCGCCGCGGGCACGGTCCGCACGTCGATGCCGTTCGTGAGCAGCTGCGCGGCGCCGAGAGCCGCGCCGAACGAGCCGAGCGTGACGATCAGCGCCGGTACCTTCGCCACCGCCACCAGCAGCCCGTTGAGCACGCCCCACGCGGCACCGCCGAGCAGCGCCACCACCAGCCCGACCGCGATCACACCCCACCCGGCACCGGTGGCGTCGCCGCCGCTGACCGCCTCCATCGTCTGCGCGGACACCACCCCGGCGAACACCAGCACCGAACCGACGGACAGGTCGATGCCGGAAGTGATGATCACGAAGGTCATGCCGACGGCCAGCATCAGCAGCGGCGCCGCCTGCACCAGCAGCGTCTGCAGGTTGAACAGGGTCGGGAAGGCGTCCGGGCGCACCGCGCTGAACAGCACGCACAGCGCCACCAGCACCAGCCCGGTCCACAGCGTCGGCGAGGCGGCCAGCCGGGCGCGGAAGCCCTTCGGGGTCTCGGCGAGCTCTCCGGTGACCTCGGAGTTCGGTGTCGTCGCGGGCATCAGCTCTCGTCCTCCTGGGTCAACGCCCCGGTCATGGCGCCCACGAGCTCTTCCAAGCTCACGTCGGCGGCGCGGAAGCGGGCGACGCGGCGGCCCAGCCGCAGCACCTCCACGCGGTCGGCGACCGACCGCACCTCCGGCATGTTGTGGCTGATCAGCACCACTGAGATCCCGGTGTCGCGGACGCGGCGCACCACGTCGAGGACCCGCTCCCGCTGCACCACGCCGAGCGCGGCGGTCGGTTCGTCGAGGAACACCAGCTTGTCCGCCCAGGCCACCGAGCGGGCCACCGCGACGCTCTGCCGCTGGCCGCCGGAGAGCGCGCCGATCGGCACGTCCAGGTCCGGCAGCGAGACGCCGAACGTGGCGAACTGCTCGGCGGCGCGGCTGCGCATGGCCTTCTTGTCCAGCATCCCGAGCTTGCCGAGCAGGCCGGGGCGGCGGATCTCCCGCCCCAGGTACAGGTTCGCCGCCGGATCGAGGTCGGGAGCCACCGCCAGGTCCTGGTAGGCCGTCTCCACCCCGTGCGCGCGGGCGGCGACCGGCGAGTCCAGCTCCACCGGTTCGCCGGAGATCAGGACCTGCCCGGAGTCCGGGCGCTCCACACCGGACAGGCACTTGACCAAGGTGGACTTCCCGGCGCCGTTGTCGCCGATGAGGGCGACCACCTCGCCGGGGTGGACGGTGAACGAGGCGCCGCGCAGCGCTTCCACGCCGCCGTACCTCTTGGTGAGTTCGCGTGCTTCCAGCAGCGGTTCGGACATCAGACCTTCCCGGGTTCGAGGGGGTGGTTCCGGTTCACGCCGACACCTCGCCGGATCCGCGCGCCAGCAGCCGCGTCGGCAGCACCAGCCGCCGCGGCGGGGCGGTGTCGCCGCCGAGCCGCGCGTACACCGCCCGCGCCGCCGAAGCGCCCAGCTCCCGCACGTCGTAGGTGATCACCGTGATCGGCGGGTCCAGCAGATCCGCCAGTTCGAAGTCGTCGAAGCCGACCAGCGCCGGGCGCGCCACCCGGCCCGCCAGCGCCCGCAGCGCGTGCACCGTGATCCGGTTGTTCCCCGTGACCAGCGCGGTGGCCGCGCGCAGCGGCCCGGCCAGCGCGTCCGCCACCGACTCCGCGGTGTGCGGCCCCATCCGCACCAGCTCGGCGTCGAACGGGACACCGGCCTGCGCGCAGCCCTCGCGGAACCCGCGGAGCCGCTCCGCCGCGGTGCTGATGCCCGGCGCGTCCCCGAGGAACGCGATGCGCCGGTGCCCGTGCTCGGCGAGGTGCCGTGCGGCCAGCGCGGTGCCGCCCACGTTGTCGACCAGCACCGTGTCCGCTTCCACCCCGCCCGCCGGCCGGTCCACGAACACCACCGGGGTGCCGGTGCCGACCTCCCGCGCCAGGTAGCCGTGCCGGTCCCCCGCGGGCACCACCAGCAGGCCGTCGACCCGGCGGGACAGGAATTCCAGCACCAATTCCCGCTCCCGCGCCGGATCCTCGCCGGAAGAACCGGTCAGCACCTGGGCGCCCTGCGCGCTCACGACCTCTTCCACGGCGCGCGTCAACATCGAGTAGAACGGATTCGCCACGTCCTCCAGGACGAGGCCCACGATTCCGGTCTCGGCACCACGCCGCAGATTTCGCGCCCCCAGGTTGCGGCGGAAACCGAGCTGGTCGATCGCGACGAGAACGCGGGACGCCGTGCCCGGATGCACCCCGCGCTCCCCGTTGACCACCCGAGACACCGTTTTGATGCTCACCCCGGCGAGGCGCGCCACATCGTTCATCGTGGCGCGCCGAACATTCCCGGAATCAGACAACGTTGTCATGATCTGGCGGATTCCACCGGGCCGGGCCAGCGGTGTCAATGCTCGACCGCACCGCTGCATACCGACGGGCGCAGAAATGCGGCCGAACGGCGCAGCGGAACCGCGGAAATCATTCGTCCGCGATCGGCCCCGCACTTTTCCGAATCAAGATCGAAACCAGCGGAATCCACCGGGAGGACAAGGTTGTCACAATTCCGTTTCGGGATCGATCACGACGCGACGCCCGTCACCGGTGGCCGTGTGACCGCGCGCACCCGGCACACTCGAAGACGTCGAGCGCCGACCGGCGGCGCCGCGCGGAAAGGCTGGTTCACGGTGTTGCGCACCTACGCGGGGTGGTTCCGCCTCGTCGCGATCGCCGAAGCGTGCTCGTGGGCGGGGCTGCTGATCGCGATGGCGTTCAAGTACGGCCTCGGCATGCCGACGGGCGTCACCGTCCTCGGCTGGGTCCACGGGCTCGTGTTCACCGGCTACGTCGTGACCTGCCTCGTGGTGTTCAGCCCGCTGCGCTGGTCGTTCCCCGTCCTGGTTGCCTCGCTGGTGTCGTCCATCCCGCCGCTGGCCTCCGTCGCCTTCGAACGCTGGGCGAACCGGCGCGGACTGCTGACGTGGCGCGACTCGGCGGAACCGACGTTCTGGGGGCGGGTCGCCCACGTCCTGCGCACCCTCAACTGATCATGCGATGAAGGGAACCTTCCGGTCACCGGTGGCAGGAAGGTTCCCTTCATCGCACCGGGACGCGCGGGGCCGCCGCGATGATCGAGAGGTACCGGCGGGTGCGCCTCAGAAGTCCCCGGCCGCGTGGCGGACCCTGCCGAGCAGTTCGGTGAGCTGCTGGGTCTGCCGCTCGGTCACCCCACCCAGGCCGAACTCGATCTCGGTGACCGATTCGGTGGCGCGCTTCATCAGGTCCCGCCCGCCGTCGGTGATCTCCACCAGGGTGGTGCGCCGGTCCGTGGGGTGCGGCACCCGGCGCACCAGCTCGTCGTGCTCCAACCGGTCCACGATGTTGGTGACGCTGGTCGGGTGCAGCTGGAGGCGGTCGCCCATCACGCGCATCGGCAGGCTGCCGCGCCGGGAGAAGGTGAGCAGCACGAGCGCCTCGTAGCGGGCGAACGTCAGGTTGTGCGGCCGCAGCGCGGTGTCCACTGCGGACTGGAGGATCTGCTGGACCCGCATCACGCTGGTGACCGCGGCCATCGTCGTCGACGGTCCGATCCGCTCCGACCACAGCTCGGCCGCTCGTGCGATGGGATCGAAGGGCAGCGGACTACGAGCGCTCATGCCCCGACGCTAGCAGCGGGCGTCGCGGAGACGAATGACCATTCGCCCGCCGATGCGCGAGGTCCCGGCCGGATCGCGCATGATCGTGCTGAATCTGCCCGAACAGCGCAGGAGGAAGAGCGAATGCTGGTGGCGTTCAGCGTGGCCCCGTCCGGTTCCGGCGAGGACGGCGGCGTGAGCGAGGCGGTCGCGGCGGCGGTGCGGGTGGTGCGCGAATCGGGCCTGCCGCACGAGACGACCTCGATGTTCACCACGATCGAAGGTGACTGGGACGAGGTGATGGACGTGGTGAAGCGGGCGACCGAAGCGGTGTCGTCGCGCTCGCCGCGCACCAGCCTGGTGCTCAAGGCCGACATCCGGCCCGGGCACACCGGGCAGCTGCAGGAGAAGGTGCGCCGCGTCGAAGAGCACCTGTCGGCCGGGGAATGAACGAACCGGCCGGGGAGTCCTCGCGGACTCCCCGCCCGGTCGTGTTCGCACTGGGTCGATCAGCCCTTGATGGAGGGGTGGTCGACGACCGGCGCGTTGGTGCAGTCGCTGGTCTGCGGCGACAGGACCGGCACCACGACGCCGATGGCGGCACCGACGTTGTTGCCGCAGGCCTGCACCGGCACCGCGCTGATGTTGTTGTCGTCGACCAGGTTCACACCTTCGTTGCCGGCGGTGTCGGCGAAGGCGGTCGAGCCGAGGGACACCATGCCGAGGGCTGCGATGCCGGCAGCGCCGGCGACGCGGGTTGCAATACGCACGTTCTGAAACCTCTCCTAGAACTTCGGGCAGGGAGCTCGGTCCCGGCTCTTTCCCGGGGCTCCCCTCGCACCGATCGAGACAAGATCCCGACCAGGCACAGTGGCTCCTTCGGCGACCACCCCGGGAAAACCTGAGGGGAATCCACGTAACCTCAGCCTTTCGAGTGGTCATCAACACTCGTTCAGGTTGATCTCTCAGGTAGAGCTAGCGGACCGTCACCGGCCGTGCGGCGCAGCTCCCGGCCCCGCCGGACAACCCTTGCCCACGCACCGCGCGCGAGGCGCCGCGTGTCAGGATGGAGAGGTGACGAGGCCCGATCCACGCCAGAACGCAGCCATGCCCGCCGCGATGGCGGGCGCAGTCGACCTGTCCGCGCTGAAGACCAAAGCGGACAACGCCTCCCGGCAGCCCGCCGCGGGCGGCCCCGCCGAGCACACCTCGGCCCCCGGGACCCCGACGGTCATCGACGTCACCGAATCGACCTTCCAGGCCGAAGTCGTGGACCGCTCCATGCAGGTCCCCGTCGTCGTCGACCTGTGGGCCGAGTGGTGCGGCCCCTGCAAGCAGCTCTCCCCCGTGCTCGAACGCCTCGCGGCCGAAGGCGGCGGCAGCTGGGTGCTGGCGAAGGTCGACGTGGACGCCAACCCGCGGATCGCGCAGCTGTTCCAGGTCCAGTCCATCCCCACCGTGATCGCGATCGCGGGCGGCCAGCCCGTCGAAGCCTTCGCCGGCGCGCAGCCCGAACCGCAGATCCGGCAGTGGATCACCCAGCTGCTCGACGCGCTGCGCGAACAGCTCCCCGGCATCAGCGCCGCCGAGCAGGGCGCAGCCGATCCCGGTGAGCAGGAAGAACCGGAAGACCCCCGGTTCACCGCCGCCGAAGACGCGCTGGAGAACGGTGACTTCGCCGCCGCCGAAGCGGCCTACCAGCGGATCCTCGACGCCGAACCCGCCAACGAGCAGGCCAAGGCCGCGCTCGCCCAGGTCCGGTTCAGCGCTCGCGCCGAGAACGCCGACCCGGCCGCCATCGAGCGCGCCGACGCCGCGCCCGACGACGTCGACGCCCAGCTCGCCGCCGCCGACGCCGAACTCGCCGGGCAGCAGGTGGAAGCCGCGTTCGACCGGCTCGTGCGCACCGTCAAGCGGACCTCCGGCGACGAGCGCAACCGCGTCCGCCAGCACCTCATCGACATGTTCGAGCTGTTCCCCGACGGTGACCCGCGGGTCACCCAGGCCCGGCGGGGGGGTGCCCGCCGCCGCGGAGTTGCTGAGTCGCCCACCCCCCCCCCCCCCCCCCCCCCACGGCCAAGGCAGGGCGCCCCCCGCGGGGGGGGGGGCGCCCCCCCCCCCCCCCCCCCCCCCCCCCGGGGGGGGCGCCCGGTTTCGTTCCGGGGGTCGTCGCGACAGGAAGGTTCCCTTCGTCGCGTCCGTGACAGGAAGGTTCCCCTCATCGCACGCGCCGGGCGCCCACGAACTCCGCGTGACAGGAAGGTTCCCTTCCTCCCACCCGTGACCGGAAGGTTCCCTTCCTCGCAGCACGGCGGCCCGGATCGGTGCCGTGCCTGCCGCGACCGCCCTACGCTGGGGACATGGCTTCCTACGGAGAACTCTTCCCGGGGCGCAAGCTCCGGCACGAGGGCGATCAGGGCGCGCCCGGGCGTGAGCACGATCCGGGTGGCCCGCTGGACCTGGACGGCGGCGTCGTGTTCCTCGCGCCGCCGAAGCAGGGGTCCGGTGAGGCACCACCGGAGCGGGACGCGCCTGCCCAGGACTGACCGCGCCCGAGGGCGAGGAAGGGAACCTTCGTGTCATCCGTGACCGGAAGGTTCCCTTCCTCCCGGGCGGGGTGCGTGGTCGTTGTCGGTGGCATCTCGTTGAATGTGCACATGCGCAGATGGGTGCTGCACGTGGACATGGACGCGTTCTTCGCGTCGGTCGAGCAGCTCACCCGTCCCACGGTCGCCGACCGGGCGGTGCTGGTGGGCGGCTTGGGGCCGCGGGGCACGGTGGCGGGGGCGAGCTACCAGGCCCGCGCCTACGGGGCCCGGTCGGCGATGCCGATGGCGGAGGCGCGGCGGCGCTGCCCGGTGGCGGTGGTGCTGCCGCCGCGGGGCCGTGTGTACCAGGCGGTGAGCCGCCGCGTGTTCGAGATCGTCCGGGACGTGTCGGAGGTGGTCGGCCAGGTGTCGATCGACGAGGCGTTCCTGGAGCCGGTGGAGCTGGCGGGTGCCGAGCCGGCGGAGGTGGAACGGTTCGCGGCCGGGTTGCGGGAGCGGATCCGCGGCGAGGTGGGGGTGCCGGCGTCGGTCGGTGCTGGTTCCGGCAAGCAGCTGGCGAAGATCGCGTCGGGGTTGGCGAAGCCGGACGGAGCGCTGGTGGTGCCGCCGGAGCAGGAGCTGGAGCTGCTGACCGGGCTGCCGGTGCGGAAGTTGTGGGGCGTGGGCCCGGTCACCGAGTCGAAGTTGCACCGCATCGGGGTGTACAGCGTGGGTGAGCTGGCGGCGCTGCGCTTGGGCGATGCGACGGCGCTGCTCGGGCAGGCGCACGGCGCGGAGTTGCACCGGCTGGCGCACGGCGTGGACGACCACCCGGTGGCGGAGCGCGCGGAGGCGAAGCAGGTCAGCGCCGAGACGACGTTCGACGTGGACATCACGGAGCCGGTGCGGTTGGCGACCGAGGTGGACGGGATGGCGGAGCACGCGCACCGCAGGCTGGTGTCCTCGGGCCGGGCGGCGCGGACGGTGACGGTGAAGGTGCGGGACGCGGATTTCACGACGATCAGCCGGGCGGAGACGTTCGCGACGGCGACCTCGGACCTGGGCCCGCTGGGTGCGGCGGCGCGGCGGCTGATCGGGGTGGCGGTGCCGCCGGGCACCCCGGTCCGGCTGGTGGGCGTGTCGTTCTCGGGTTTGGCGACGTCGGAGCAGGAGGCGTTGTTCGGCAACCCGTCCCAGGAACCCGAGGCGGTTCCGGAACCGGACTCGTCGGCGCCGGTGGCGGATCCCGCGCCGGTGGCGGCGCACCGGTCGTGGCGCGCGGGCGACGACGTGTTCCACCCGGATGCCGGGCACGGCTGGGTGCAGGGCGCCGGGTTGGGCCGGGTCACGGTCCGCTTCGAGACGGCCGTGACGGGTCGCGGCCGAGCCCGCACGTTCCACGACGACGACCCGGCACTCACCTCCGCCGACCCGTTGGACAGCCTCGGCTGGTGAAGAGCCTCAGAGCTTGGTCGAGTCCGGGAAGTGGATGGGCGGGAGGTGCCTTCGGTAGTGCCCGACCCACTTGCGCGGCGCCACGGTCTGCACGGCGCGTTCCACGGCGCGCGGGAGCCGGGTGAACGGCGGCAGGTGGAAGCGGTAGCGCACCGACGGGGTCCCGGGCAGCGAGGGCTGCTCTTCGACGCGCCAGCGCTCCAATTCGGGGTGCCTGCTGCTGAATCCCGGGTCGGCCGGGTAGAACTCCAGCGCCACGCGCCGCTCGGGGTGCACGGGCCGCTTCTGCTCGATCCACGGGAGGCTGCCGATGCCGATGGCGGAGATCTCGTTCCACGACACCCCGTACACCTCGCCGAGGGTGCGGGCGTAGAAACCGCTGCGGTCGAGCAGGAAACCGCGGCTGCTGAGCATGCCCCGGGAGGAGATCACGAAGCCGAGGAACACGATGCCGAACACCAGCTGCCACACCCACATGCCGACGGTGCTGCCGTTGTTCGCCAGGGTGGCCGCGCACAGCACGGTGCCGAGACCGCTGACGCCGCCGCCGATGAGCAGCAGGCGGAAGCTGTTCGCGGACACGTCGACGTCCTGCGCTTCGGGACCGAGCCCGACGGGCGCCGGGGGTTCCGGGGGCTGCTCCTGCTTGCCGTAGACGCGGGTCGCGGAGCCGCCGCGTTCCGCCCCCATCCGCGCGGTGGCGTCATTCCTGCGGGTGACGCGGCCGGGCACCGTCGCCCATTCCCGTCCGGCCCGGTCCGCGCGTTGCCATCCACCTGGAAGCCACTTCATGCTCGCCAGGGTAGCGGCGAACACGGAACGTGATCACGGTCGGTGGCGCGAAACCAGGGCGGCATCAGGGTGATTTCCGGGCTCCCCCGATGCCGCCCGTGCCGGGTCAGCCGGCGGGGACGCGGAGGATCAGCGCGTCGCCCTGACCGCCGCCGCCGCAGAGCGCGGCCGCGCCGGTGCCGCCGCCGCGGCGCCGCAGTTCCAGCGCCAGGTGCAGCGCGATGCGGGCACCGGACATGCCGAGCGGGTGGCCGAGGGCGATGGCGCCGCCGTTGACGTTGACGACGTCCGGGGAGAGCCCGAGCGCGCGGGTGGAGACGATGCCGACGGCGGCGAACGCCTCGTTGATCTCCACCAGGTCGAGGTCGGCGACGTCCACGCCGCCCTTGGCGCAGGCCGCCTTGATCGCGTTCGACGGTTGTTCGTGCAGGCTGGCGTCCGGGCCGGCGACGACGCCGTGCGCGCCGATCTCGGCGAGCCAGGTCAGGCCGAGTTCCTCGGCCTTCGCCCTGCTCATGACGACGACGGCGGCGGCGCCGTCGGAGATCTGCGAGGCCGACCCGGGGGTGATGGTGCCGTCGGGGGCGAACGCCGGGCGGAGCTTGCCGAGCGATTCGGCGGTGGTGTCCGGGCGGATGCCCTCGTCGGCGTCGACGACGACCGGGTCGCCCTTGCGCCGCGGCACCTCGACGGGGGTGATCTCCTCGGCGAACGCGCCGCGTTCCGCGGCGGCTCCGGCGCGCTGGTGCGAGCGGGCGGCGAACTCGTCCTGCTCAGGCCGGGTGAGGCCGTGCCGGGAGTTGTGCTTCTCCGTGGAGGCACCCATCGCGATGTCGTCGAAGGCGCAGGTCAGGCCGTCGAACGCCATGTGGTCGACGAGCTGCGCGTCGCCGAACTTGGTGCCTTCGCGGGAGCCCGCGAGCAGGTGCGGGGCCTGCGTCATCGATTCCTGGCCGCCGGCGACGACGACGTCGAACTCGCCGGCGCGGATGAGCTGGTCGGCGAGGGCGATGGCGTCGAGCCCGGACAGGCACACCTTGTTGATGGTCAGCGCGGGCACGTCCATCGGGATCCCGGCGTGCACGGCGGCTTGCCGGGCGGGGATCTGGCCGGCGCCGGCGGTCAGCACCTGCCCCATGATCGTGTACTGCACCTGGCCGGGGGCGACGCCGGCGCGTTCGAGGGCGGCTTTGATGGCCACACCGCCGAGCTGCGCGCCCGAGAAGTCCTTCAACGAGCCCAGCAGGCGGCCCATCGGGGTGCGCGCCCCGGCAACGATCACAGATGTGCTCACAGTGGCCTCCCGGCCCTCTCGTCGACTACCGCTGCGCACCGCTCGGGCGCGCTCTCCATCATGCGCTCGACCCGCCCACGTCCACGCGTGGCACGCAGTGCCATCTGGGCACTCTCGCACAGGAACACCATCGGCAGGAAGGTTCCCTTCCCGTCACGGCGCCTGCGAGGAAGGGAACCTTCCTGCCACCGGTGACCGGAAGGTTCCCTTCCTCGCAGTCCGTCAGCAGGCGCCGCGGCCCGCGGTGAGGTCGCACAACCCCGCCCCCGCCGACCAGCGCAACGACTCCCGGGCGTCGGAGCCGAGCGCCCTGGACGCGGACACGTCGCCGCGCGCCCCGGTGTCGGCGGCGAGCCAGTAGCGCACCTCGTGTCCGCCGCGGGTCAGCACGTAGAACGGGTCCGGCACCGGCGCGGGCCCGTAGCCGGGGACCCGCCACGCCTCGTCCCCCTGCGCCGCGGCGGGGTCGACGAAGGCGCAGTCGTGGACGGCGCCCGCGTAGCGGCACCGCCGAGGTGCGGCCCCGCCGTGCATGCCGACGGTGGTGTCCTCGACGACGCCCGCGGCGAGGAGCCGCTGGTACACGTCCTCGCAGGCACCTTCGTCGCAGGCGTACCAGGAGCTCCAGGCGGCGGCGCGCGCCGCGGCCGGGGAGGAGCCGTCGCCCAGTTCGCCGCAGTACTTCCGCACCACGTGCGGTGCGACGGTGCGCGCGGCCGTGCCGGTGTCGATGGCGGCCGCCGCGGTCGCGTCCGCGCCGAGCCCGGCCGAGTCGAGCTGCCAGGCCCCGACGCCGGGGCTGAAGAAGATCCCCGGTGAGCTCCGCCCCGGGTCGGCGAGCGCGGTCCCGTCGTCGTACCGGGAGAGCGTCATGGGCGCCGGTGCGCCGCCGGAGGCCGCGACCTCCGGCCAGGTGGGCGCGAGGACCAGGCGAGCGGCGGTGTCCACGTCCACCGCGCAGTCCGCCCCCGCCGCGGCGTCGGCGGCCGCGGCGCGCACCGCCGCGTGCGGTTCGGCTCCGAACTCCAGCGGCCCCGGGTCGACCCAGGCGCGTTCGTGCTTGAGCCGGACCTCGTCGGGTACGCCCGCGGAGATCGACGGGAGGCCGATCACGAGCACCGCGGTGGCCACCGCGATCAGCCGGGTTCGTCGTCCGGAGACCATGTCCCACCCTCCACGTAGACGGCGCGCGGCGCCCGGGCGCGCACCGCGGCGGCACCCGGGCCGAGGCCTTTCCTGCCACATCTCGCACCCCCGCGCAGGATTCGCGGCGCGTTAGGCTCCCGCCATGCAGAGCGAACTGAGCGGGTTGGTCACCGCCGTCGACCACGTCGGCATCGCGGTCACCGATCTCGACGCCGCGATCGAGTTCCAGCGCGCCACGTTCGGCCTGGAGGTCGCTCACACCGAGGTCAACGAGGAGCAGGGGGTGCGGGAGGCGATGCTGCGCGCGCCGGGCGACGCCGCCGGGGCCACCCAGCTGCAGGTGATCGCGCCGCTGCGCTCCGACTCGGCGATCGCGAAGTTCCTGGACCGCAACGGGCCGGGCCTTCAGCAGCTCGCGTACCGGGTCACCGACGTGGACGCGGCGAGCGAGGCCCTGCGCGCCAAGGGCCTGCGGCTGCTCTACGACGCGCCGCGGCGGGGCACCGCGGGCAGCCGCATCAACTTCGTGCACCCGAAGGACGCGGGCGGGGTGCTGGTGGAGCTCGTCGAACCCGCGTCCTGACCGTCAGCGCGGGCCGAGCCCGCGGGCGATGAACTCGATCTCGCGGTCGGCGGACTCGTCGTGCTCGGCGCGCGCGGCGACCGCGTGCCGGTGGTCGATCACCCTGGCCAGCAGGACGGCGGCGGTGTCCACGTCGGCGCGCGCCGGAGCGGGTGCCGCGGCGGTGACGACCTCGCGGACCTGGGCCACGACGGCCCGGAAGCGTTCGCGCAGCGCGCGCCGGACCGCGCTGTGCGTGTCGGCCTCCCGCCACAGCAGGTGGTGCAGCGGCAGCGTCGCCTCGAACCGCCGGTCCAGCTCGGCGACCAGGCGGCGCAGCGTGCCCGCCACGTCGCCCGGCACCACGATCCGCCGGACGTCCACGCGCTCCGCGGGCAGCCGGTCCACGAGCGCCACCAGCAGGTCCGGTTTGCGGCGGAAGTAGTAGTGGATCAGGCCCTTCGGCACGCCGGCCCGCTCGGCGATCCGCGACGTGGGGGTGGCGGCGAACCCGGACTCGGCGAACAACTCGCCCGCCGCCGACAGGATCCGCTCCCGCGCCGACGCCGCCGGCGCGCGACGTCGGCGACTCGGCTTCCCGTCGGTGAACTCGCGCACAGCGCCTCTTCCCGTCAGCGGGCCGCACCGACCGACCGCGCGGAAGTCCCGCGGCCGGAGCGCGCGGCCGACCGGTCAGTGCTGACCGGCCACGCCCCTGCCGTGCGCCACGGTCGCCTGCGGCAGCGCCGCGGCGCCGACGAGGACGGCCAGCACCCCCGCCACCCAGGAGGTCCACGCGGCCCCGGTCAACGCCGCATAGCCCAGCACCCACGGCGCGATGAACAGCAGCACCCCCAGCAGCATGTGGGCGTACTCGCTGGTCATCGACCTGGGCAGCGCCAACGACCACACGGCGGCGATCACCAGCAGCCCGCCGAGCACGACCATCGCCGACAGCGCACCGCCGTTGGTGCGCGTCCACATCGTCGCGAGCACGACGTACACCCCGATCACCAGCGCCGCCCAGTCCTGCCACCGCGTCCAAGGCCGGACCTGCGACGGTTCGTTCGTCCTGGTCGCCATGTCGATCACCTCCAGCAGCCCGCCCGACGCACCCCACCGTTCGCGTTGACCGGCCGGCCGAACAAGGGACTTCCGGCCCGAGACCGCGCGCTCAGCCCCGGTCCGGTGGTTCCGCGGCGCGATTCTCCGGTCATCCCGCCCACACCTCCCACAACGCGGTTGCCTTCCAGGTAGCGTTGAACCATGGGCCTCGCCGACGATCGTGATCTTCTCCCGCTGGGATCGGGCTTCGACCTCGTTCGCAAGAACGGATACGACCGCGCCCAGGTCGACGAGCATCTCGAACGGGTCGACGCGGATCTGCGCATCATCACCTCCGACCGCGACGCCGCCGTGTCGCAGGCACGCGATCTGTCGAAGCAGCTCGAATCGTCGCGCTCGGAGATCGAGAACCTCCGCGGTCAGGTGGAGCGGCTGTCCAAGCCGCCGACCACGCTGGAAGGGCTCAGCGAACGGCTGCAGCGGATGCTGCGCCTCGCGCAGGACGAGGCCAACGACATCCGCGCCCGCGCCGAGAAGGACGCCGCCGAGACCCGCGCCCGTTCCGAGGCCGAAGCGGGCGCGCTGCGCACCCGCTACGAGAAGCTCATCGCCGAGGTCGACACGCGGCGCTCCGAGATGGAGCAGGAGCACCGGTCGACGCTGGAGAAGGCCAAGGCCGAAGCCGAGCGGATCACCACCGAGGCGGAGGAGAACCGCAAGCGCGCCGACGAGGAGTCCGAAGCCCGCCGGGTGCAGGTCGAAGAGGACTTCGAGATCGCGATGGCGGCGCGGCGCACCGAGTCCATGAAGCTGCTCACCGAGCAGGAGACGACCAGCAAGGCCGACGCCCAGCGCCGCGTCCGCGAAGCCACCGAGGAAGCCAACCGCAGGCTGCGGGAAGGCACCAACGAGGCGCACCGCCGGGTCCGCGAGGCCACCGACGAGGCCACCAGGCTCACCACCGAAGCCCAGCAGGCCGCGGAGAAGCTGCACCGGGAGAGCACCGAAGCCGCCCAGCTCCTCGAACGCGAGAGCACCGCGGCCGCGGACAAGCGCGAGAAGGACAGCATCGCCGCCGCCCAGCAGCGCGAGAAGGAGAGCGTCGAGGCCGCCGAGAAGCGGGAGCTCGACAGCACCCGGGAAGCGGAACGGCTGGTCGCCGAGGCCACCGAGAAGTCCGAGCGGATGGTCCGGGAGACCACCGACGAAGCGACCCGCCTCGTCGAGGAGGGCACCCGGGAACGCGAACGCCTCATCCGGGAAGCGCGGCTCGACGCCGAGCGCAGGCTCGGCGCCACCACCGAGGAGTGCCAGCGCAGGCTCACCAAGGCCGACCAGCAGGTGCACTCGCTCACGGAGCTGCGCGACACCGTCGCGAGCAAGCTGCGGGACGCCGCGGAACTGCTCGGCCAGACCACGCCGCTGCTCGCCCGCCTCGACCAGGAGGACGAGGAGGAGGCCGCGCTGCGGGAAGCCGCCGCGGAAGCCCGCGAGCAGGCGCGCAAGTCCGCCGAAGCCGAGGTCGCCGAAGACCGCTCGCACGAACCCGCACCGCAGGCCGCCCAGCCGGGGCAGCGCCCCGCGCAGCAACCCCAGCAGCGGCCGCAGAACCAGCAGCGCAGCGGAGCCGAAGGGCCCACGGAGAAGATCCAGCGCCAGAACCTCCCCGGCGCGGCCAACCCCGGGCAGCAGCAGCGGAACCCGCACGACCCGCCGACCCGGCGGATCCAGCTGCCCATCCCCGGCGCGGCCGAACAGCAGCAGCGCCAGGGCACCGAGCAGGGCGGCCCGAAGTCCGCACCCGCCGAGCAGGCACCGCGACAGCACCGCTGATCGACCACCGGGCGAGTCCCGGACGCGTTCGCGAAGCCCGGCCAGGGCACACCCCGGCCGGGCTTTTCGACGTCCGCACCCCGGTGGAGGAAGGGAACCTTCCGATCACCGGTGGCAGGAAGGTTCCCTTCCACCACCCACCGCGCGGATCCGGGCAGCACGAAGGCCCGCTCGTCGCGGGAAGCGGAACGGCCGGCAGCGCACCGGCCGGTGGATCAGTGCTCCGGCACGGCCCGCCGCGCGGTGGCGAACCGCGGGCGCCCCGCCAGGTCCGGGTGGTCCTCGACGTCGCACAGCACCCGCCGCGCCTTGAGCAGCGCGGGCACCGAACCGCCGTGGGTGTCGTCGTGCTCGATCGCCACCCCGCCGCCGGGCCGCAGCAGCCGCGCGGCGCACCCGACGACCTGCCGCACCACGTCGAGCCCGTCGCGGCCGCCGAACACGGCGCCGTGCGGGTCGTGGTCGCGCACCTCCGGCGGCACCGGCGTGCCCTCGGGCACGTACGGCGGGTTGCACAGCACCAGGTCGACGAGCCCTTCGAGCTCCATCAGCAGCGTCGGATCGCCCACGTCACCGGAGTAGAGCCGGACCGGGGTGTCGCCCGCGGCGGCCTGCTGGTCCACGTTGTGCCGCGCCCACGCCAGCGCGTGCGGGTCCAGTTCGACGGCGTGCACCTGGGCGTCGGGGCGGGCGTGCGCGGCGGCCAGCGCGAGCGCCCCGGTCCCCGTGCACAGGTCGACGATCACGGGCCGCTCCACGCCGTCGAGCACCGAGAGGC
Organism: Saccharopolyspora sp. 7B; assembly: GCF_020177435.1. Lineage (NCBI taxonomy): Bacteria > Bacillati > Actinomycetota > Actinomycetes > Pseudonocardiales > Pseudonocardiaceae > Saccharopolyspora > Saccharopolyspora sp. 7B. Next base: position 101,467 of record NZ_JAIUKC010000015.1, read on the forward strand.
CCCAGGCGAGCAGCAGCTCCGTCTCCGGCCGGGGGACGAACACGCCCGGCCCGACGCTGAGCTCCACGCCGCCGAGGTGCGCGTTGCCGACCAGGTGCTGCAGCGGGATCCGCTCGGCGCGGCGCTGCACGAGCGCCTGCAGCGCCTCCACCACCGGCGGGTCGACCAGCGGCACCATCATCAGTTTGGTGCGTTCCACGCCGAGCAGGTGCGCGGCCAGCAGTTCGGCGTCCGTCCGGGGGCTCGCCACGCCTGCCGCGGACAACCGACGTTCCGCTTCGAGGATGGCCAGGCGCAGTGGCTGTCGAGTCACGGGGGCAAGCTTAGAGCGCATGATCCGGGAGCTCGTTCAGGCGACACCCCGGAACGCGGAGAACCGCCCCGGCACGGCGAACACGACCCGGTCGGGTCGATCCGGTACCGCGCGGCCCGGGCACGCGGCCGGTCCGCTCAGGCACTCGCGGCAAGCCGGTCGGCGCGGTCCGCGGCGACCAGCGCCTCCAGCACCCCGTCCAGGTCCCCGTCGAGCACGTGGTCCAGGTTGTAGGCCTTGTAGTTGACCCGGTGGTCGGAGATGCGGTTCTCCGGGAAGTTGTAGGTGCGGACCCGTTCGGAGCGGTCCACGGTGCGCACCTGGCTGCGCCGCGTCTCGGCTGCCTCCTTCTGCGCTTCCTCCTCGGCGAGCGCCTGCAGCCGGGCGCGCAGCACCTGGATGGCGCGCAGCTTGTTCTGCAGCTGCGACTTCTCGTTCTGGCAGGACACCACGGTGCCCGTCGGCAGGTGGGTGATGCGCACCGCAGAGTCGGTGGTGTTGACGCTCTGCCCACCGGGCCCGGAGGAGCGGTACACGTCGATGCGCAGGTCCTTCTCGTCCACCTCGACCTCGACCTCTTCGGTCTCCGGGTACACCAGGACACCGGCCGCGGAGGTGTGCACCCGGCCCTGCGATTCGGTGACCGGCACCCGCTGCACCCGGTGCACGCCGCCTTCGAACTTCAGCTTCGACCACACGCCGTCCGGCCCGGTGTCCCCGGCTTTGGCCTTCACCGCGACCGTCACGTCCTTGTAGCCGCCCAAGTCGGATTCGGTGGCGTCGAGCACCTCGGCCCGCCAGCCCTGCCGCTCGGCGAAGCGCAGGTACATCCGCAGCAGGTCACCGGCGAACAGCGCCGATTCCTCGCCGCCCTCCCCGGACTTGACCTCCAGCACCACGTCGGAGGAGTCGTGCGGGTCGCGGGGCAGCAGCAGCTCGGTGAGCTTCTCCTCCAGCTCCGGCACGGATTCGGCGAGCGCATCGGCTTCGGCGGCGAACCCCTCGTCGTCGGCGGCCAGCTCGCGCGCCGTCACCAGGTCGGAGCGGGCCTGCTCCCACTCCTTCGCGACCTTCGCCACGGGGGTCAGCTCGGCGTAGCGGCGGCCGAGCTTGCGCGCGGTGGCCTGGTCGGCGTGCACGTCCGGTTCGGCCAGGCGCCGTTCCAGTTCCGCGTGCTCCGCGAGCAACTCGTCGAGCTTGGACGTTTCCACGGGAACCTTCTTCGCTGCTGGACCGGACGGGCTGGACCGGGATTCGGCTGGACGAGCGGGCAGGGCCCGGCACGACGACGGCGCCCGCCCTGCGCAGTGCGCGAGGACGGGCGCCGTCGGCCCAGCTACTTCGCGGCGTTCTTCTGCCGCCGGCCGTAGCGGGCCTCGAAGCGAGCCACCCGGCCACCGGTGTCCAGAATCTTCTGCTTGCCCGTGTAGAACGGGTGGCAGTTGGAGCAGACCTCGACCGTGATGTTGCCGGCCTTGCTGGTGCTCCGGGTGGTGAAAGTGTTCCCGCAGCCGCAGGTCACCTGGGTGGCGACGTACTCGGGGTGAATGTCCGACTTCACGCGTGTCCTCCTGTTCGGGGCCGCCGGGTCCTCGCCGACGATCATCGCGAGGTGAACCGGAGCCGACTCGGCCTGTCATTCTGCCAGACCGAAGGCGCTGACCTGGAACGCAGTCGCCGAGCACGTTATTCCTGGCGAGCGGCTCGCCCGACCGCCCGGCGCGGGCAGGCGACCGCCCGCCGAGCGGCCGCCGCGACGCGGTGCGAACGGACCCGTCCGCCAGCATCCTTGATCCCGTGCTGTGCCCTGCGCTGCGTGACCTCACGGTCCGGATGTGGATCCTGCTGCCGCCGCTGTTCCTCGTCGGCGCGAGCGGCGTGGCCGCGCTGGTGTCCTGGTCCTTCCAACCGGGACGGCCCGGGCTGGAGGTGTCGCCGCCGGTGCTGCTGGGGTTCGCCGCGGGGCTCGCGCTGTTCACCGGCGGGAAGGTGCGCTGGTCCCGCGACTGGCAGCGCCGCTGGCTCCGGTTCGCCTACCCGGCCGCGCTGTTCGGCTGCGCGCTCGGCGCCGACCGGGTGCTGGTGCCGCTGCTGCCGACGCTGCTGCTCGGCGGGGTGGCGCTGGTGGCGCTCGTGGTCGTCGCGGTCCGCGGTGCGGCGCGGACCTGCGAATCCCGCTGACCGCTCCCTGATCCCCCCAGCTTTCCCGCGCACCCGCGCACCCGCGAGGAAGGGAACCTTCCGGTCACCGGTGGCAGGAAGGTTCCCTTCCTCGCCCGGCGGCGTGCGCCGACGCGGGGCCGGGGGGGGGGGGGGGGGGGGGGGGGGGGGGGGGGCCCCGGGGCCGGCCCGCGCCCCCGCCGCGCGGCGCCGGGGGCCGGGCCGCCCGCCGGCCCGGCCCCCGCCCGCGGGGGCGCGGGGGGGGGGGGGGGGGGGGGGGCGCCCCCCCCCCCCCCCCCCCCCCCCCCCCCCCGGGGGAGACCTCAGTTCGCGGGCAGCGGCGCGACCCCGCGGTCCGCCAGCATCCCGCGCATCAGCTCGCTCTCGGTGCCCTGCGAACCCAGCATGTTCGCCGCGAGCCCGCGCACCGGTTCGAGCCCGGCGTGCTCGGCGCCGTAGCGGGCCATCGGCGCCCCGCCCTCGTGGTGGCGCAGCATCAGCTGCAGGAAGTACGCGTCGAACGCGGGACCGTCGAGCCCGCGCAACCGGTCCAGCTCCGCGGTGTCGGCCATGCCGGGCATGGTGGCCGCGCCGGAGCCGGTGGCCGCGCCGTGCATCGAGTGCTGCTCCATGCCGTGCTCGTGCCCGCCGGAACCCATCCACCGCATCGGCGAGGTGCTGCCGGTCGGCTCGTCCCACAGGTTCAGCCAGCCCTGCATCCGACCGATCTGGTCGCGCTGGTTGGTCTCGATGTCGAACGCGAGCTGGCGCACCGCGACGTCCGCCGCGTGCTCCCTGGCGAGCGTGGCCATGGTCACGGCCTGCTGGTGGTGCGTCGACATGTCCTGCGCGAACCCGATGTCGACGGCGCTCGGTGCCGGTTCGGAGTCGTGCGAGGGGGTGGCGATGAGCAGCCCGCCCGCGCCGCCGAGCAGCAGCAGGGCGGCGGCCGCCACGACGGCGATGGCGATGCGCACCGGCATCGACGCGTCGGGGTTCTCCTGGGTGCTCACCGGGTCACCGACCGCCCATCTCGCCCTGCGCCTGCTGGGTGCCCTCCCCGCTCATCGGGATGGCGTCCGCGGGCGGCGGGCTCGCGTCGAACGGCGGCGGGTTCTGGGTGTCGAACGCGCCCGGGTAGGCCTGGCAGGAGCCGCCGATCTCCGGGTAGACGTTGTTCGGGTTCTCCTTGAGCGCGGTGATGAACTGGTCGATGCGCGCGTCGTCCGGGCTGTCCAGCTTCAGCTGGTGGCCCCAGGACTGCAGGGAGATCGGGGAGTCGAGGCCCGGGTACGGCGACATCATCGTGTAGGGCTTGTTCTCCACCCGGCGGGCGAGCTTCTCCTTGCCCGCCTCGTCGATCCGCGCCGGGTCGTAGGCGATCCAGATGGCGCCGTGCTCCAGCGAGTGCACCATGTTCTCGGTCCGCACCGCGTTCGGGTAGACGACGCCGGTGCAGTCGGCCCAGATCCCGTCGTGCGGGCCGCCGTAGGGGGGCGTCTTGTCGTAGGCGACGCGCTGGGCCGGAGTGACGTGCTGCTGGCCCGGGTACTCGGCGGTGACGACGCCGGGGATGCCCTTGGACGGGTCCGGGTTCTCCGGGCTCGGCTTGAACGGTGCGGCGGCGGCTTCCGCCTTGGCCTGCGCCTCCCGCGACTCGGCCTGGCCGGCGTAGCGGACGTAGGCGTAGCCGAAGACCACGACCGCGACGAGGAGCACCACTCCGACTCCGGAGATCGTCGCCCACGGGATCGAGCGCTGCTGCACCACGGAACCGCGCGCCTTGCGCATCGCCTTGCTCTGCTTACCGCTCGCCATGCTGTCCGGACCTCGTCTCGCCATCGGTCGCCAGGTGACCCGGCTCGCCAGTCTAGGGATCCCACGGCCACCGGAGGGCGTACGTCGAACACGTCGTGGGTCACGTTCTCACACCGAGGTCACCGCCCGATCACCTACCGTGCACGCGACGGGCCCGGCGATCGCACCCGTTCGCTGAACAGCGGCGACGCATCCTTAGACTTCTCCAGGTGACTCCCGCCGCGCTCGCTGATCTGGTCCGCAACGCCGCCGTCGACGTGCTCTCCGCACGTGACCTGGACGTTTCCGTGCTCCCGGAGACGGTGACGGTGGAGCGCCCCCGCAACCCCGAGCACGGCGACTACGCGACGAACCTGGCAATGCAGGTCGCGAAGAAGGCGGGCGTGCCGCCGCGCGACCTGGCGACCTGGCTGTCCGAGGCGCTGGCCGCGCAGGACGGCATCACCGAGGTGACCGTCGCCGGGCCGGGCTTCCTGAACCTGCGGCTGGCCACCGACGCGCAGGCCGGGATCGTGCGCGACGTCGTCACCGCCGGAGCCGGGTTCGGCCGCGGCGACCGCTACCAGGGCCTGCGGGTGAACCTGGAGTTCGTCTCGGCGAACCCGACCGGCCCGATCCACCTGGGCGGCACCCGCTGGGCCGCGGTCGGCGACGCGCTGGGCCGCACCCTGTCCGCGCAGGGCGCCGAGGTGGTGCGCGAGTACTACTTCAACGACGCGGGCGCGCAGATCGACCGCTTCGTGCTGTCGCTGCTGGCCGCCGCGAAGGGCGAGCCCGCGCCGGAGGACGGCTACGGCGGCGACTACATCGCCGACATCGCCCAGCGGGTGCTCGCCGCCGAACCGGGCGCGCTGGAGCAGCCGGAGGCCGAACGGCACGAGACGTTCCGGCGCGTCGGCGTGGGCCTCATGTTCGAAGAGATCAAGCGCAGCCTGCACGAGTTCGGCACCGACTTCGACGTCTTCTTCCACGAGGACTCGCTGCATGCCTCCGGCGCGGTGGAGACGGCCGTCGCGCAGCTGAAGGAATCCGGGCACCTGTACTTCGAGGACGGCGCCTGGTGGCTGCGCTCCACCGAGTTCGGCGACGACAAGGACCGGGTGGTGATCAAGAGCGACGGGGGCACCGCCTACATCGCCGGGGACATCGCCTACCTGCGGGACAAGCGGGGCCGCGGCTTCGACCTGTGCCTGTACATGCTCGGCGCCGACCACCACGGCTACGTGAGCAGGCTCAAGGCCGCGGCCGCCGCGTTCGACGACGACCCGAACGCGGTCGAGGTGCTGATCGGGCAGCTGGTGAACCTGGTGCGCGACGGGAAACCGGTGCGGATGAGCAAGCGCGCGGGCACCGTCGTCACCCTGGAGGACCTGGTCGAGGCGGTCGGCGTGGACGCCGCCCGCTACTCGCTGACCCGCTCCTCGGTGGACTCGGCCGTGGACATCGACCTGGACCTGATCAGCAAGCGCAGCAACGAGAACCCGGTCTACTACGTGCAGTACGCGCACGCCCGGCTGTCCTCGTTGCAGCGCAACGCCGCGTCCCTCGGCATCGACCGGGGACCGGTGCAGGAGGCGGACCTGTCGCTGCTCTCCCACGAACGCGAGGGCGACCTGATCCGCACGCTCGGCGAGTACCCGCGAGTGGTGCTCTCCGCCGCCGAACTGCGGGAACCGCACCGCATCGCGCGGTACCTGGAAGAAGTGGCCAGCGCCTACCACAAGTTCTACGACGCGTGCCGCGTGCTGCAGCCCGGTGATGACCAGGCGAACGCGCTGACGATCGCGCGCCTGCAGCTGTGCGAGGCGACCCGCCAGGTGCTGGCCAACGGTCTGGGGCTGCTCGGAGTGAGCGCCCCCGACCAGATGTGACCGACGACGTCCACGCCCGGCGTTCGGGCGGCCGCGCCGGGGAACGGCTCCCCGGCCGGCACGAATCCGCAGAGGAGCCGCGATCATGCGCGCCCATCCCGCCGGACCTCGGCACGCCGAGGTCCTGTTGCCGGGCAGCACAGCCGGGCCGGTCCCGGCGGACGAGTCCGAGCTCGACGAGTTGCACGCGGCGGTGTGGCCGCGCGGTGCGCACCGGGAGGACGACGGCGCCGTCTCCTTCGCCGGGACGGACGTGCGCGAACTCGTCCGCGAGCACGGCACCCCGCTGTTCGTCCTCGACGAGGCCGACTTCCGGTCCCGCTGCGCCGAATACGCGACCGCGTTCGGCGACCCCGCATCCGTGCACTACGCGTCGAAGGCGTTCCTGTGCACCGAGGTGGCCCGCTGGGTCGCCGAGGAAGGCCTGAGCCTGGACGTGTGCAGCGGCGGTGAGCTCCGCGTCGCGCTGCGCGCCGAGTTCCCGCCGGAGCGCATCACGTTCCACGGCAACAACAAGTCCACCGCGGAGCTGGCGACCGCCGTGGACGCCGGCGTCGGTTCCGTCGTGCTGGACTCGTTCCACGAGATCGCCCGCCTGGACCACCTGGCCCGCGAACGCGGTGTCGTGCAGCCGGTGATGATCCGGGTCACCGTCGGTGTCGAAGCGCACACCCACGAGTTCATCGCCACCGCGCACGAGGACCAGAAGTTCGGGTTCTCGCTGGCCGCGGGCAACGCCGCCGAAGCGGCCCGCCGCGTCATCAAGGCCGACGGCCTCGACCTGGTGGGCCTGCACAGCCACATCGGTTCGCAGATCTTCGACGACGACGGTTTCGGCCTGTCCGCGCACCGGGTGGTGTCGCTGCTGGCCGAGCTGCGCGCCGAGCACGGCGCCGAAGCGCTGGGGAACCTGACCACCGTGGACCTCGGCGGCGGCCTCGGCATCGCCTACACCCCCGACGACGACCCGCTGCCGGTGCGGGAGCTGGCGACCCGGCTGCACGACGTGGTCCGCAAGGAGTGCGACCTCGCCGGGTTCGAGCCGCCGCGGGTGGCCGTCGAACCGGGCCGCGCCATCGCCGGGCCCGGCACGGTCACCGTCTACGAAGTGGGAACGATCAAGGACGTCGAGCTCGACGGCGGCGTGTCGCGCCGCTACGTGAGCGTGGACGGCGGCATGAGCGACAACATCCGCACCTCGCTCTACGACGCCGTCTACGACTGCAGGCTCGTCTCCCGATCGGCCGAAGCGCCCCCCGTGCTGTCCCGCATCGTGGGCAAGCATTGTGAGTCCGGTGACGTTGTGGTGCGAGACTGCTGGTTGCCGGAGGACATTGCTCCGGGCGACCTGCTGGCCGTCGCCGCGACGGGAGCCTACTGCTACGTGATGGCGAGCAACTACAACCGACTCCCCAAGCCGCCGGTGGTCGCCGTGCGGGACGGGCGGTCGCGACTGCTGCTGCGCAGGGAGACCGAGGACGACCTGCTCCGGCTGGAGGTGTGAGTGATCGAGGACCGTGAGCCGATCCGCGTCGCGCTGCTGGGCTGCGGCACGGTCGGCACCGAGGTACTGCGCCTGCTGCAGGGCCGCCCCGAGGAGTTCGCGGCGCGGACCGGTGCACCCGTGCAGGTCACCGGCGTCGCCGTGCGGCGGCTCCACAAGCATCCGAACGTCCCCGAGCAGCTGCTCACCACGGACGCCGCCGCGCTCGTCGACGGCGACGTGGACGTGGTGGTGGAGCTGATCGGCGGCATCGAACCGGCCCGCTCGCTGCTGCTGCGCGCGCTGCGCAGCGGCAAGTCGGTGGTGACGGGGAACAAGGCGTTGCTGGCCGAGCACGGCTCGGAGCTGTACGCCGCCGCCGACGAGTCCGGGGCGGACATCTACTTCGAGGCCGCCGTCGCCGGGGCGATCCCGCTGCTGCGCCCGCTGCGCGAATCCCTCGCCGGGGACCGCATCAACCGGGTGATGGGCATCGTCAACGGCACGACGAACTACATCCTGTCCGCGATGGACTCCACGGGCGCCGGCTACTCGGAGACCTTGGACGAGGCCGGGCGGCTGGGCTACGCGGAAGCGGATCCGACCGCCGACGTGGACGGCTTCGACGCGGCGGCGAAGGCCACCATCCTGGCGTCGCTGGCGTTCCACACCCGTGTCGCGGCCACCGACGTGCACCGCGAGGGCATCTCCGGCGTCACCCCCGGCGACATCGCGGCCGCGAAATCGCTGGACCGGGTGGTGAAGCTGCTGGCGATCTGCGAGCGCGTCGTCGCCGAGGACGGCACCGAATCGGTCTCGGCCCGCGTGCACCCGGCGATGATCCCCCGGGACCACCCGCTGGCCGGGGTCGGCGGCGCCTACAACGCGGTGTTCGTGGAGGCCGAGGCCGCGGGGAGCCTGATGTTCTACGGCCAGGGCGCCGGCGGGGAGCCGACCGCGAGCGCGGTGCTGGGCGACCTCGTCGCGGTGGCGCGGAACCTGGTCGTGGCGGGCAAGGGTCCGCGCGAGTCGGCACACGCGAACCTGCCGGTGCAGCCGATGGGCGCCACCCCCACCCGCTACCACATCAGCCTCGACGTGGACGACAAACCGGGCGTGCTGTCCCAGGTGGCGGCCACGTTCAACGACAACGATGTGAGCATCTCGGTGGTGCGCCAGGCGGGCAGGGGCGAAGAGGCCAGCCTGGTCGTGGTCACCCACACCGCCACCGATGCGGCCCTGAAATCCACAGTGGACAAGATTGCCGGGTTGGCCTCGGTGCGCGAGGTCGTCAGCGTGATGCGCGTGGAAGGTGAACCGTCGTGACTTCGAACATCCAGGGTGCGCCCGCGAGGGCCGGGTGGCCCGGCCTCATCGAGGCGTACCGGGACCGGGTGGAGATCCCCGAGGGCGCCCGCGTGGTCACCCTGCAGGAGGGCGGCACCCCGCTGGTGCCCGCGCAGCACCTCTCCGAGCTCACCGGCTGCGAGGTCCACCTCAAGGTCGAGGGCGCGAACCCGACCGGTTCCTTCAAGGACCGCGGTATGACGGTCGCCATCACGCACGCGCTCGCCGCGGGCAGCAAGGCCGTCATCTGCGCCTCGACCGGCAACACCTCCGCCTCGGCCGCGGCCTACGCCTCGCGCGCCGGGCTCACCTCGGCGGTGCTGGTGCCGCAGGGCAAGATCGCGATGGGCAAGCTGGCGCAGGCCGTGGCGCACGGCGCGAAGATCCTGCAGGTGCAGGGCAACTTCGACGACTGCCTCGAACTCGCCCGCAAGACCTCCGCCGAGCACCCGGTGACGCTGGTCAACTCGGTGAATCCGGTGCGGCTGGAAGGCCAGAAGACCGCCGCGTTCGAGATCTGCGACGTGCTCGGCTCCGCCCCCGACGTGCACTGCCTGCCGGTGGGCAACGCGGGCAACATCACCGCCTACTGGAAGGGCTACGCGGAGTACGCCGCGGACGGCGTGATCCCGTCCACCCCGCGGATGTTCGGCTTCCAGGCCGCGGGCGCCGCGCCGCTCGTGCACGGCGCGCCCGTGCTCGAACCGGAGACGATCGCCACCGCCATCCGGGTCGGCAGCCCCGCCTCCTGGCAGCACGCGGTGTCCGCGAAGGACGCCTCCGGCGGCCTGTTCGCCGCGGTCACCGACGAGCAGATCCTGCACGCCTACCGGCTGCTGTCCTCCCGGGAAGGCGTGTTCGTCGAACCCGCCTCCGCCTCCAGCGTCGCCGGGCTGCTGGCCGCGGTCGAGGACGGCCGGTTGCCGCGCGGGTCCCGCGTCGTGTGCACCGTCACCGGGCACGGCCTCAAGGACCCGGACACGGCGCTGTCCGGCATGGTCGAGGTCGAGCCGCTGCCGGTGGACCCGCGAGCCGTGGCCACCGCGCTGGAACTGGTGTGAGCCTGCGGGCCGGCGGTGGGGTGCGGGTCGTGGTGCCCGCCTCCACCGCCAACCTCGGCTCCGGGTTCGACGCGCTCGGCATGGCGCTCGCGCTGCACGACACCGTGCACGTGGCGGTGACCGGCGGCCCGCCCGGCAGCGCGGTGGTGACCGCCGAGGGCGAAGGCGCCGGATCGATCCCCACCGACCACGAGCACCTGGTCGTGCGGGTGCTGCACCGCACCTGGTCCGAGCTCGGCGTGCCCGCGCCTGCCGTCCGGTTGCGCTGCCGCAACGCCATCCCGCACTCGCGGGGGCTGGGTTCCTCGGCCGCGGCGATCGTCGCCGGGGTCGCGGCGGCCTACGAACTCGCCGGTTTCCCGCTGCGCGAGACCAAGAACCTCGAACAGGCGCTGCACCTGGCCGCCGACTGCGAAGGCCACGGCGACAACGTCGCGGCCAGCCTGCTCGGCGGCGTGGTGATCGCCTGGCAGGAGGCGGACCGGTTCCGCGCCGCCTCGCTGCCCGCGCATCCGGACGTGCACCCGATCGCGCTGGTCGCGGGCGGCGAGTCCGCCACGCACACCACTCGCGGATTGCTGCCCGAGCGGGTTCCGCACGCGGACGCCGCGTTCGCCGCGGGCCGTGCCGCGCTCGCCGTGCACGCCCTCACGACCGACCCGTCGCTGCTGCTGGCCGCCACCGACGACCGGCTGCACCAGGACTACCGGGAATCGGCGTGGCCGAACACCATCGAGCTGGTGCGGCGGCTGCGCGCGGCAGGCGTGCCCGCCGCCGTGTCCGGCGCCGGACCGACGGTGCTGGCGCTGCCCGCGGGCGGTGAACTGCCCCGCACGGTGGACACCAGCGGGTTCACCGCGCTGCGCCTTCCGGTCGATCGGCGCGGCGTTCAGGTGATATCCGAGCCGACGACGGCGGAATGACCGGCCCGGGCCGACCATTCCGCCGCGCGTGGTGGTACAAAGGACATGTCGGCAGGACGTCAGGACTGCACGGCAGGTGTTCCGAAACGGTGGATGCTCCGGCACGGCCGATTGCGCGAACACCGTGATCGAACGAGGGCGTGCCACGCCTGCGGAGGTTGTTGCACCTCGGTGGCGAGGCGTCTACCCTCAAGGTCAATCAGTCACCGCGCGCTCGGCGCCGGTGCCGCATCCGGAGCTTCGTTCTCCGGGGCACATTTCCCGCTGGTGAATCGACTCCACTCCACACGGGTGAAGATCAGGATCTGCGGGTTGCCGGACGCGGTGGCAGAGGCAGGAGTTGTCAACTCAATGGGGTTCGCGCGGGGCTGCCGACCTGTGGGTTCCGGCCGACGCCGCATGGGGGCCTGACCGCGATGGTCATGCTCTCGACGCGATCGACGCCGGATCGGCGCACCCCGGTGCCCGTCGTCCCGATTCCGCTCTGCGGCAGATCGGGCGGACCGGAAATCACAGCGCTCCCCGTGAACGACGACATCTGAGTGAGGCGGCAGCAGGGCGTGCATCGGCGAGTGTGGATCGGAGTGGATGCGTCGCACGTGCACCGTGGTTCTGACACGCAGGAGCGTGAAAACCGCACCGCGCAACGGCATTCGGACGAGCACATGACCCGGGTACCTCCCACCGCCCGGTGCTGCTGGTCCCCCTGATCGCCGACGTCGATCGAGCCGCGCGTGCGTGTTGAACTCGACCGGCATCGGGCTGGTAGCACATCAAGGCCGTTCCGCTGACAACAGCGGGCGGGCAATCCGCTGGGTCGCGTAGGAGGCGCGGTCCGGTCAGGAAGGACATTCGTGAGCAACACCGAACTGTTGAGCAGCGAGACGACCAACGGCGTCTCCCAGGCTGGCCAGCAGGAGTCTGAGCAGCCGTCCGCGGGCGCCGAGACCAACGGCGCCCCGCGCCGCCGCGGCGGGCTGTCCGGCATGGTCCTCGCCGAGCTTCGACAACTCGCCGGGGAACTGGGGATCGACACCAGCGGCCTGCGCAAGGGCGACCTGATCGCGGCCATCAAGGAGCGGCAGGGCGGCGCCCCCGCCAAGCCCCGCGCGGCCGCCAAGCCTGCGCAGGAGGACGCCCCGGCGCAAGAGACCGCGCCGAGCCGCGGCAAGTCCCACCAGCCCGCGCTGGACGAGACCGACTCCGCTGCCCAGCAGCAGGACTCGGGCTCGGACTCCGGCAACAACGGCTCCGCGCCGAACCGCGGGCGCTCCCGGCGCCAGCAGCCCGCCGAGCAGGGCGGTGAGGACGAGGGCCGCCGCGGCAACCGCCGCCGTCGCTCCTCCAACCGCTCCGGCGGCAACCAGGACCAGGGCGACGAGCGCGGCCAGGACCGGGGCGACCGGCAGAACGACCGCGGCGACCGGGGCGACAACCGGGACCGCGACAAGGACAACAACCGGGGTGACCGGGGCGGCCAGGACCGGGGTGATCGCGGCGACCGGGGTGGCCAGGACCGGGGCGACCGGCAGAACTCCCGGCAGCAGCAGGACAAGCAGGACAACCGTCCGCAGGACGACTCCGACGAGGACGGCGGCCGCAGGCGCGGACGCCGCTTCCGGGACCGCAGGCGCAACCGCGGCCGTGCCGAAGGTGGCGGCAACGAGCCCGAGGTCCGCGAGGACGACGTCCTGCTGCCCGTCGCCGGCATCCTCGACGTGCTGGAGAACTACGCGTTCGTCCGCACCTCGGGCTACCTCGCCGGGCCGAACGACGTGTACGTGTCGCTGTCGCTGGTCCGCAAGTACGGGCTGCGCCGCGGTGACGCGATCAAGGGCGTCATCCGGCAGCCCCGGGACAACGAGCAGCAGCGGCAGAAGTTCAACCCGCTGGTCCGCGTCGACTCCATCAACGGCCTCGAACCGGAGGCGTCGAAGGGCCGCTCGGAGTTCCACAAGCTGACCCCGCTGTACCCGAACGAGCGACTGCGGCTGGAAACCGAACCGCAGAACCTCACCGGCCGGATCATCGACCTGGTGATGCCCGTCGGCAAGGGCCAGCGCGCGCTGATCGTCTCGCCGCCGAAGGCGGGCAAGACGATGGTGCTGCAGGCGATCGCCAACGCGATCACCACGAACAACCCGGAATGCCACCTCATGGTGGTGCTCGCCGACGAGCGCCCCGAAGAGGTCACCGACATGCAGCGCTCGGTCAAGGGCGAGGTCATCGCCTCCACCTTCGACCGCCCGCCGTCGGACCACACCACCGTCGCCGAGCTGTCCATCGAGCGGGCCAAGCGGCTCGTCGAGATGGGGCACGACGTGGTCGTGCTGCTCGACTCGATCACCCGCCTCGGCCGCGCCTACAACCTCGCGGCCCCCGCGTCCGGCCGGATCCTCTCCGGTGGTGTCGACTCGACCGCGCTGTACCCGCCGAAGCGGTTCCTCGGCGCGGCCCGCAACATCGAGAACGGCGGCTCGCTGACCATCTTCGCCACGGCGCTGGTGGAAACCGGATCCACGATGGACACGGTGATCTTCGAGGAGTTCAAGGGCACCGGCAACGCCGAGCTCAAGCTGGACCGCAAGCTCGCCGACAAGCGGCTGTTCCCCGCCGTCGACGTGGACGCCTCCAGCACCCGCAAGGACGAGATCCTGCTCGCACCCGACGAGCTCACCGTCACGCACAAGCTGCGCCGGGTGCTCGCCGCGCTGGACGCCCAGCAGTCGCTGGAACTCCTGCAGGAACGGCTGCGCAAGTCGCGCACCAACATCGAGTTCCTGATGCAGGTCGCCAAGAACGCCCCCGGTGGCAAGGACGACAACTGACGTCCGAACCACGCACGGACCGGCCCGCACCTCGCGAGGGGTGCGGGCCGGTTCGTTTTCACCTGGTGCGAGGAAGGGAACCTTCCTGTCACGCCGTTCCACGGGCCACGTCGGTGGTGCGAGGAAGGGAACCTTCCGGTCAGTCGAACTCCGGGACCCGACTCCGGGCTCAGCTGTGCGCCCCGGCGTGGAAGGGAACCTTCCTGTCACCGGTGCGGTGAAGGGAACCTTCCGATCACCTCCGGCGCCCGCCTGGACCGTGGTCCGGGCGCAAGAACCTGCCGTCAGCCGATCACCAGGTGAGCGCTTGGCACCGCCGGGCACACTCGGTCGGCTCGACCTGCAAGGTGGCGTGTTCGATCCGGTACTGCTCGGCGAGCAGCCGTTGCGCGGCGGTCAGGACGTCCCCGTGGTCGGCCCCGGCCGGAATCGTGAGGTGCGCCGAGGCGACCTCCATGCCGGAGGTCAACGTCCACACGTGCAGGTCGTGCACCTCCTTCACCGCCGGCAGCGCGGCGAGGTCGCGGTGCATCGCGTGCACGTCGACGCCTTCGGGCGCCTGCTGCACCAGGATCCGCAGCGCCTGCCCGGCGAGCTTCCAGGTGCGGGGCAGCACGAACAGCCCGACGGCGACGGCGACGATGGGGTCGACCAGGTACCAGCCGAAGGCCCAGGCGAGCGCGCCGCCGAGCAGCACGCCGACCGAGCCGATGGTGTCGGCGAGCACTTCCAGGTAGGCACCGCGCAGGTTGATGCTCTCCCCCGCGCCTTCGCGCAGCAGCAGGAACGCGACCACGTTCGCGGCGAGTCCAGCCGCCGCCGTGATCATCATGGGCAGCCCGGCGACCTCCGGCGGATCCTGGAAGCGCCCGACGGCCTCGACGAGGATGTAGCCGGCGACCGCGAACAGCAGCACCGCGTTGGCGAGGGCGGCGAGCACTTCGATGCGGTACCAGCCGAAGGTCCGCTTCGCCGAGGCCGGGCGGCGCGCGGCGGTGATCGCGGCGAGCGCCATCCCCACGCCCAGCACGTCGGTCAACATGTGCCCGGCGTCCGAGAGTAGGGCGAGCGAGGACGTCAGGTACCCGACGACCGCTTCCAGCACGAAGAACGCCAGCAACACCCCGAACGCCATCGCCAGGCGCCGCGAGTACCGCCCGGAAGCGCTCGCGGGCGATGCAGTCCCGTGTCCGTGGCCGTGCCCGTGGCCCATCACGAACCTCCCCTTCGCCTACCGCCACCATGATATATAGCGAGATGCGCATGAATGCAATGGAGGGTCCACCCACTGGACGCGACCGCACGCCCGCGAACCTTCACCCCCTTCCGGTTCGCGCCGGAGCGTGCGCTAAGCTGACCTACGTCAACAACAGCAAGCCCTCGTAGCTCAGCGGATAGAGCACTGCCCTCCGGAGGCAGGTGTCGCAGGTTCGAGTCCTGCCGAGGGCGCCCGACAAAAGGACGAGCAGTCGATGCTCGTCCTTTTTCGCGCGCTGAAGCGAAATTGCCTGCCGGGTCTTACTTCTCGGCCGCGACGCGGAGCACGTTGCGCACCATCCCGCCGAAGACCACGCCGTGGAACGGCGCCACGAGCCACCAGTAGAGGTGACCGGCCAATCCGCGCGGGACGAACACCGCACGCTGGCGGTAGTGCGAACCACCCGTGCCGTCCGGCTCCACGGTGAACTCCAGCCACGCCCGCCCCGGCAACCGCATCTCCGCGCGCAGCCGCAGCAACCTGCCCTCCACCAGCTCTTCCACCCGCCACCAATCGAGCGCCTCGCCGACCCGCAACCGCTGCGCGTCCCGGCGCCCGCGCCGCAAACCGACTCCGCCGGAGAGCTTGTCCAGGGCACCGCGCACCGCCCACAGCAGCGACGAGGAGTACCAGCCGTGCTCCCCACCCACGCCTTCGACCACGCGCCACAGCCGTTCCGGAGCCACCTGGCTACTGCCTTCGCGGACGTCCGCGTACACGGTCCCGCCGGACCAGGCCGGGTCCGAGGGCAACGGGTCCGAGGGGGCGTCCGACGGCGCCGCATCCGACCAGCGGGTCTCCACCTCGGCGTTCCGGACCTTGCGCAACGCCAGCTGCACCGAGCGGTCGTAGCCGGTAAGGCCGCCCGCCGGCCGCGGCACCAGTTCGTCGATGTCGTCCTCGGAGCAGACCGCCTCGTGGATCAGCGATTCGATCAGCGGCCGCCCGACGCTCTTCGGCACCGGCGTCACCACGTTGATCCACTGGGCGCTCAGCCACGGCGTCAGGACGCCCACCGACAGCATCCGCCGCGGCGGCAGGTCTGCCACGACCGCGTAGCGGCGCATCATCTCGCCGTAGGTCAGCACGTCCGGGCCGCCCACGTCGAACGTCCGGTTGATCGAACTCGGCAGCCGGGACACCTCGACCAGGTAGTGCACGACGTCACGCACCGCGATCGGCTGCACCCGATTGGCCACCCAGCGGGGGGTCACCATCACCGGGAGCCGCTCGGTCAGGTGTCGCAGCATCTCGAAGCTCGCCGAACCCGAACCGATGATCACCGCGGCTTGCAGGACCACCGTCGGAACCCCGCTGCGCAGCAGGACCTCGCCGACCTCCGCTCGCGAAGCCATGTGCTCGGACAACTGCTCCCCCGCAGGATGCACCCCGCCCAGGTACACGATCCGCTGAACCGACGTCTCCCGCGCCGCCTGCCCCATCAGCAGCGCCGCACGCCGGTCCCGGGCCGCGAAACCCGACTCGGCCATCGCGTGCACCAGGTAGTAGACGACCTCGACACCGTCGCAGGCGGCCGTCACGTCCCCCTCGCGCAGCAGGTCGCCGCGGACCACCTCCACCTGGTCCCGCCAGGGCACGTCGCGCAGCTTCTCCGGATTCCGGACCAGGCAGCGGACCTGCCGCCCGTCCTCGAGCAGCCGGGGGACCAACCTGCCGCCGACGTACCCGCTCGCTCCCGTCACCAGACACACCATGGGCGAAGCCTGCAGCTCGCCCACCGCCCCCGCACTCCGACGGGCCGGTGCGATGAAGGGAACCTTCCTGCCACCGGTGGCAGGAAGGTTCCCTTCATTCGATGATCATTGCGGCCTGTGCGCCACACCCCGGACTTATTGAAAATGAGAGTCATTGTATTGTGGCCGCGGCGCACCGGGAGTCGCGTTCGCTCGCGACTCAGGCGCGAGAGCCCGATGGAGAGCACATGGATCACCAGGAAGAGCACCGGATCGGCGAGTACGCGGTGCGCCGCGCCCGCCCGGAGGACGTCGAAGGCGCGCGCCGGGTCATGCTCGACACGTTCTACAAGGAGTTCGGCCACGGCTACCACGCCCGCTGGCACTCCGACGTCGTGGACATCGAGGGCGCGTACCTGAAGAACCCGCGGCACGCGCTGTTCGTCGCGGTGCGCGACGGCGAGGTCGCCGCGACCACGGCGATCCGCTCCGGCGGCCCGCGCTGCCCCCCGCACCCCGAGTGGCTCGCGGCCCGGTACGGGGACGGCAGCACCGCGCAGCTGTTCCGGGTGTACGTGGACCGGCAGCATCGCCGCAACGGCCTGGCGAGCGCGCTGGTGTCGATGGCGTGCGACTTCGTCGCCGACACGCCCGAATATTCGACGATCTACCTGCACACGAATCCGGCGATCGAGGGCGCGGCGCCGTTCTGGCGCAGCGCCGCGACGGAGATCTACGACGCCCGGGAGGACTCCCGGTACAGCCCGAGCGTCCACTTCGAGATCCCGATCCCGGGCCGGTCCTCCGCCTGCCCAGGGGAAGCCGCCTTCGCGTTCCCGGACGTCGATTACGCCGGGTGATCTCGGCTGCGAGATCGTGTGGCCCTGTTCCTACCCGCTCGAGCGATGCGAACGCGCGTTCGACGGGGAAGCATGGAGGCATGTCCCCCTCCAAGCACCTCCCCGCTCGGCGACACCGCGAACTTCCCGGCCTAGACCTGGCCGATCCGGCTCGTCGCGGCCTCGACCAGCGCGCTCGTCATCGGGTGTCGTGGCGCACGCAGCACTTCCGAAGCAGCACCCTGTTCGACGATGCACCCACCGTCGACGATCACGACGTGCTCGGCGAGATCCGCCACGACCCCGAGGTCATGGGTGATCAGCACCAAGGCGCACTCCGCGGTCCGCTGCAGCTCCTTGAGCAGGACGAGCAGCTCGGCCTGGGTGACGGTGTCGAGCCCGGAGGTGATCTCGTCGCAGATCAGCACCCGCGGTTCGGCGAGCAGTGCGCGCACCAGGGCGGCGCGTTGCAACTCACCCCCGGAGAGGGAATCGGGCCGCCGTGCGGTGATCTCCGCGTCGAGGCCGACGCGTTCGAACCACTCCGCCGCCCGTCGCCGCGCCTGCTGCCGGTCGATCCCGCGGAGCCGTTCGGCGGTCCGCGCTACCTGGTCGAGCACGGGCGCGAACTCGTTGAACGAAGCGCGCGCGTCCTGGAAGACGTACTGGACGTCGGCCAGCTGCTCCCTGCTGCGCCCGCTCAGGCGCGCGGCCAGCGGTATCCCGTCGAGCACGATCGTCCCTCGCCGCGGCGGGTGCAGTCCGGCGAGGCACCGGGCCAGCGTCGTCTTGCCGCTGCCGGAGCGGCCGACCACGGCGATCCGCCTGCCCCGGCCGATGTCCAGCGACATCCCGTGCAGCGTCTCGACCTTCCTGCCCCGGCCCCGGTGACCGGCGACCAGGTCGTTCGCGGCGAGAACCGGCGGTTCGCGGTCGTCCTCGGCAGCTGCCAGTGGCGCTCTGGTGTCGGGCTGGGATTCGACGAGCAGCCGCGTGTAGTCGTGCTCCGGGGAGCCGAGCACCGCCGCGGCCGGGCCCGATTCGACGACGGCTCCGCCACGCATGACCAGCACCCGGTGCGCCAACTGCCGCACCACGTCGAGGTCGTGGGTGAGCAGCAGCACAGCGATGCCCTGGTCCGCGAGACCGCGCAGCTCTTCGACGATCTGGGCGCGGGTCAACGCGTCCTGCCCGGTCGTCGGTTCGTCCGCGATCACCACGGCCGGATCGCAGACCAGCGCTTGGGCCAGCACGATCCGCTGCTGCTGTCCCCCGGAGAGCTGGTGCGGGTAGCGGTCGAGCAGCGCCTGCCCGTCGGGGAGCTGTGCCCGGCGCAGCGCAGTGGTGACCCGGGCCCGCACCAGTTCCTTGCGCTCGGAGCGCGCGACCGGCCCCAGGTGGCGGCGAGCGATCTCCCGCAAGACCGAACCGACCCGCCGCACCGGGTTCAACGCGGCCGCGGGGTGCTGCGGGATGTACCCGAGGTGCCCCGCCGCCGGCGGCCGACCCGGGCCGACCGGGTGCCCGGCCACGGTGACCTCACCGTCGACGCGCGCCCAGGTCGGGTGTTCACCGAGCAGGGCGAGCCCGGTCGTGGTCTTGCCGCTGCCGGATTCACCGACGAGCGCGGTCACCTCACCCGCTGCCATCGCGAACGAGACATCGGACACCAGGGGCCGGGAATCGAGCGAGACGTTCAGCCCGCCGACCTCGACGACGTTCACGCGCGCACCTCTCGCCGTTTCCTGCGCAGCAGCTGGTCGAAAGCCAAGTTCACACCCACCGACAATGCCACGATCAGCAACGCGGGCAGCACGACAGCCCACGGCTGCAGGAACAAGCCCGTGCGGTTGCGGTCCACCATGGCCGCCCAATCGCTGGCCTGCGGAGACACCCCCACACCCAGGAAGCTCGCCGAGGCGACGAGGTAGATCGCTCCGGTGAACCTGGTGCCCGAGTCCGCGGCCAGCGTGCGCGCCATCGCGCGCACCACGTAGCCGAGTCCGATGCGAACGCGGCTCTCCCCCTGCATGCGCATGGCCTCCACGGCCGGACGTGCGGAGAGCGAGAGCGTCGAAGCCCTGGAAATCCTGATGACGTCCGGAAGGTTGATGACGGTGACGATCGCGACCAGCACCCAGCCGACGTTCGGTGCGGCGGAAGCCAGCAACAGCAGCAGGAGCATCGAAGGGATGGCGAGCAGGACGTCCAGCGGCCGCATCACCACCTCGTCGACGAACCTGGCCCGGTTCATCCCGACCGCCACGCCGATCGGCACGGCCACGGCGTACGTGCACACCGTGGCGGCCACGGCGACCAGCACCACCGAGCGACCGCCGAGCAGGACTTCGTTCCACACGTCCCGGCCGACGAAGTCGGTGCCGAACAGGTGGCCGGCGCCGCTGCTGAACGCAACGTCCTTTGCCACCGCCCCCGAAGCGAACAGCGGGCCGAACACGGCCAGCAGCAGCGGCACGGCGATCAGGATGCCGGGAACCAGCACCCCGGGCCTGAGCAGGCTTCTCATCGGTCGTCCTCCGCGGCGGGAGCCAGGATCCGGGCGACGATGTCCGCCACCAGGTTCACCAGGACCGTCACGACGGCCAGCACCAAGGACAACCCTTGCACCACCGGCAGGTCGCGCGCGGACACGGCATCGATCAACGTGGTGCCCAGCCCTGGGATCACGAAGATCGCCTCCACGACGATGACGCCGCCGATGAGCCAGTCCGTCGTGCGGGCGAGTTGCTGCACCGCGGGCACGACCGCGTTCGGCAGCGCGTGCGCGAACTGCACCCGCAGCGGCGAGAGCCCGGCTCGGCGCGCCTGCTGGACGTACCCGGACCGCAACGCGTCGATCATGCCGGCGCGGACCAGCCTGCTCAGCGAGCAGATCGGGCGCAGCAGCAGCACCAGCACCGGCAGCACCAAAACCGCCGGGCGGCTCAGCAGCCCGCCGCCGCCCACGGCGGTCGGCGGCAACCAGCCGAGCTGAACGGCGAACACGGTGACCAGCAGGATCCCCATGGCGAATTCCGGCACCGAGTACAGACCGAGCGTGGTGGAGGTGATGAGGCGGTCGGTGAGCCGGCCTTCCCGGTTCGCCGCCAGCACGCCGAGTCCGAGTGACACCGGCACGATCAACGCCAAGGTGAGCGCCGCCAGCAACAAGGTGGGGCCCACGGAAGAGCCGATGATGTCCAGCACCGAACGCGGACCCACCAAGGACCGGCCGAAATCTCCTTGCGACGCCGCGAGCATCCAGCCACCGAGGCGTTCCCACACCGGCGCGTTCAACCCGAGCTGCCCCCGCAGCAACGCGATGACCGCCGGGTCCGGATCGTCCCCGGCGATGGTGACGGCCGCGTCACCGGGCAATGCCTCGATCAAGAAGAACACGACGACCATGACCAGGAGGACCTGCACGAACCCCAGCAGCACTCGCCGGGCGATGTAGCCCGGAATGCTCACCCCAGCCACACCTTGTCGAAACGCGCCCAATCCAGGGTGTTCGCGGGGGCACCGTCATCGATGCCGCCGACCCTGCTCGCCGACGCCACGATCCAATCCGACACGCCCCACCACAGGAAGCCGCCCTCCTCGAAGAGCGTGCGCTGCATCTCCCGGTAGAGCCCGGCGCGCGCGTTCTCGTCCGAAGTGGACTGTGCCTGCTGGTAGAGCGCGTCGAACTCGGGACGCTGCCACTTGGTGTTGTTCGTCGTCGAGCTCGACAGCAGCCGCTGCGAGAGGTGCGATTCGATCGGCATCGCACCGGACCGGTAGCTGACGATGGACCCCTGCTCGCCGATGTCCGACCAGTAGGTGTCCTTGTTCCCCAAGGTCACGTCGATCGTGACGCCCGCGAGCTTCGCCTGGTCGGCGAACGCCAGCGCCGCTTCCCGCAAGCCGGGAGAGGCTTCGGAGGTGAGCAGCTCGACCCGCAGGTTCTCCGCGCCCGCACGGCGCAGCAGCTCTTTCGCCTTCGCCAGGTCCTGCCGCCGCTGCGGGAGCTCAGCGTCGTAGTACTGGTAGTTCTTGCCGAACAGGTCATTGGCCACCTCTCCCGAGCCCTGCAGCACCGAACGGACCAGTTCTTCGCGGTCGACCAAGTGGAAGAACGCCTGCCGGACCTCCAGTCGATCGAACGGGGGCCGGTCCACCTTCATCGCCAGCGAGTGGAAATTGCTCAGCGGTAACCGGTGGATGTTGATCTGTCCCGCCGCCTCGTGGCTGCGGGCGGTGGTGGCGGTCAGGTCGTGCGCGTAGTCCGCTTGATCACCCAGCAGCGCGTTCACCCGGGCCGCTTCGTCGTTGCTCACCAGAATTTCGAGCTCGTCGAGCAGCGGCGCGCCCTCCCAGTAGTTCGGATTGCGGGCGACGAGGAAGCTACGCCCCGGTTCGAACGAGGTGAACCGGAACGGGCCCGAACCAACGGGGCGCTCGAAGTTCTCCGCGTCCTCCGGAACGATGTAGGCGCCCAAGGTGGCGAGCGCGTTCGGGAACTCGGCGTACGGCCGCTTCAACCGGAACTCAACGGTGCGGTAGTCGATCGCGCGGCTGCCCTGCAGGTCGATCACGGAGAGACTCGCCTTAGCCCGTCGAGTGCTGTCCGGACGCAGGATGCGCGCGTAGCTCGCCAGCACGTCAGCGGCGCGCACCGGCCGTCCGTCGTGGAACGTGGCCTCGCGCAGCGGTACCCGCCACGTCCGCAGGTCCGGACTCGACTCCCACCGCTCGGCCAGCCGGGGTTGCGGGGACATGTCGGAGCCGTAGTCGGCGAGCTTGTCGAACAGCGCCTTGGCGCGGGCCACCTCGGCGTAGAGGTTCGTGGCGTGCGGGTCCAGCACCTCGTCGGCTCCGCCGCCGGGGAACACCGCCCGCAACCGGCCGCCCGGCTTCGGCGGGCCCGCGGTCGAACCGGAGCCACCCGCCGCGCAACCCGACATTCCCACGAATGCGGCCGCTGCGGTGAGTCCCAGGAAACCCCGCCTGGTCACCGCCCCGCCGGTGGAAGAGCCAGCAGCCGATCCGTCGGACTCCATGCGCGGTTCTCCATTCCGTCCCATCACCTGCAACGCCGGCGCAGCCCACCGCAACACCAAAAGAAAACGATAATACTTTTCAAGAACTCCAAGCAAGCGATCTTCCTCACGTCGCGGGGGGGGGCGGCCGACCCAAAACACGAACCCCAACATGCGGATTACGAACAAACCACCCGCCGGGAGGCCGGCAGGCGCCCCCCAGAAGACCCACACCCCCCC
>NZ_JAIUKC010000016.1:0-23726 GCF_020177435.1 Saccharopolyspora sp. 7B
AAAAACCATATATTAAAAACCACCACCACCCCCCCCCCCCCCGCCCCCCGGCGGCGGGCCGGCAACCTGCCGCCCCCCCTCGGGGGGGGTGGCCCCCCCCCCCCCCCCCGCTGGTCAGGTGGGGCGGCGGGCCACCAGGTGCAACCGATCCCCCGCGAGCGACGTGCCGAGGGCCGCGTCGGCGTGCCAGGGCGGTTCCGTGCGCGGGCCGGGGTGGTCGAAGAGGTCGAGCACTTCGAACCCCGCTTGGTGCAGGATGCGACGCAGTTCTTGCGGGAAGAGCAGCCGCCAGGCGGAGCGTTGGGTGAGTTCCCGCTCGCACCCGGGCCAGTCCCACACCCGTTCTCGGCGCAGCAGCTGTTCGGCGTGGTCGATCCACAGCCGGGTCCGCGACCGGTACGGCACGCCTTCCCACTCGACGGTCCGCTCGCGAATTCCGTCGAGCAGTTCGGTGCTCCCGAGGAAGAATGCACCGTTGCGCATTTCGGCGACGAGCACCCCGCCGGGACGGAGATGGTCCCGGCACCGCCCGAGGAAGGAATCGAGTTCGTCGTTGGTGTGGCAGTAGAGGAATGCGCTGTCCAGGCAAGTGATCGCGTCGAACGTGCGATCCAGCTGGAATTCGCGCATGTCGCGCTGGTGGAAGGTGCCGTCGGGGCAGCGCGCCCGGGCGTGTTCGATCATGCGCGGCGAATTGTCGATCCCGGTGACGTGAAAACCGCTCCGGGCCCAGTGCGCGGCGTCGCGCCCCGTGCCGCACCCGATGTCGAGCAGTGCGCCGTGTCCGATGCCACGGCGGGCGAGGACGTCGAGCACGAATCGTGCGGCGAGGTGCTCGGGGTCGGGGAACTGCGCTTCGTACAGCCGGGGGTTGTCGGTCAGGAAGTTGGCGTCGACGCGCATGCGATCTCTCCTGGTCGCGGGGCGGGTTCCGGGCCGACGAGTCCACGGCGCTGCAGCAGGGCGACCGCGGCGGCGGAGACCAGTCCGAGCGCGAGGCACAGCGCGGACGGCGCCCACGGCGCGGTGGTCCCGGCGAGGTCGCTGATCCACCCGATGGCGGCGTTGCCCGCCGCGGCGGTCACCCCGGAGGCCAGGTAGAAGACCCCGAAGTAGGTGCCGGACAGCGAATTCGGCCCGAACGAGGGAATGAGGTCGTTGACGAAGGGTTGCGCCAGCATCAGCCCGGTGGTGAGCACGAGGGTGGCCAGCAGCACGGGGCCGAGCCGCAGCAGCACGCCGACCGGGTCGGGCACGGAGGTCGCGGTGGGCAGCGCGAAGCCGGCGACGAGGGTGGCGAGGAAGGCGATCCCCATCAGCGCCATACCTGCGGCGATGGTGCTCCCCCGGGACCACGTGCGCTGGAAGTACCGGGTGATCCGCACCTGCAGCAGCAGACCGGCCACTGTGGACACGATGAACACGGCGGCGACGGTGCCGCTGGATCCGGTGAGCCGGGCCGCTTCCATCGGCAGCACCAGGTACAGCTGGTTCTGCAGCGCGAACATCCCGGTCAGCGCGAGGGTGAACAGGAGGAACCGCTTGTCACCGAGCACGCCGCGCCAGTCGCCGAGCACGGTGCCGCGCGAGGGCGGCACGTCCCGGCGCGGCAGCACGGCGATCTGGGCGGCGGTGAGCAGTGCGAACACGAGCGCGGCGACGAGCGCGGACGTGGTGAACCCGATGAGGACGAGTGCGCTGCCGAGCAGCGGCCCGATCAGCGCCCCGGTGTTGGCGAACACGTTGAACAGCGAGAACGCTTCGGCTCGCCGCTCCCCCGCTTCGCGCGCGAGGTAGGCGCGCACCGCGGGGTTGAACAGCGCCCCGGCGAGTCCGCTGAGGACGGAGGCGGCGAGCAGCACGGGCAGCGAACTGCCGAGCGCGAACAACCCGAACCCGACGGTGCGCAGCGCGCAGCCGGCGATGATGACGCGACGCGCCCCGAGCCGGTCGGCGGCGCTGCCGCCGATGAGGAACAGCCCTTGCTGGCTGAGGTTGCGCACCCCGAGCACCACGCCGACGAGCGCCGCGGACATGCCGAGGTCGTGCCCGAGGTAGCCGGCGAGGTACGGGATGAGCAGGTAGAAGCCGATGTTGACGCCGAGCTGGTTGACCAGCAGCACCTGCACCGCGAGCGGGAAGCTCCGGATGAGCCGCCAGGTGGTCATGCCGCCACCTTCGGCCGCACGCCGAGCCCGGGCTCGCGGGTGATGTGCAGCGTCCCGCCGGTGCCGCCGATGCCGTCCCACGGGTCGTCGGCGAGCAGCAGGTGCCCGTCGAGGTCGATCCAGCGGGCGTGTCCGGCGAGGTGCACGGCGGGTGCGATGCCGAGGGAACTGGCGACGAGGCATCCGAGCATCACGTCGGCCCCGGCGGACCGCGCGGCGTCGATGATCTCGACGGCGGCGCGGATCCCGCCGCACTTGGCGAGTTTCACGTTGATCCCGTGCACGGTCGAGCCGAGCGCCCGGACGTCGGCGAGGGTCTGCGCGTCCTCGTCGGCGATCACCGGAATGGGGCTGTGCCGGGCGACGCGGCCGAGTTCGACGGGGTCGCCGGGCGGGATGGGTTGTTCGACAGCCGCGATGTCGTGCACGGCGAGGGCGTCGAGCAGGCGCAGCGCCTGCTCGGGTTCCCACGCACCGTTGGGGTCGAGCAGCAGTTGCGCGTCGGGGGCGGCGGCGCGGACGGCGGCGACCCGGTCCTGTTCGTCGGGGCCGTCGCCGAGCTTCACCTTGAGGACGCGGAATCCGCGGGCGGTGAGCTCGGCCGCGGTGCGCGCGGCGTGCTCGGTGCCGGTGATGCCGATGGTGCGGGCGGTCGCGGGCCCGCCGACGGGTGGTGCGCCGATGAGGTCCTGCACGGTCCGGCCGCTGTGCTGCGCGGCGAGGTCGTGGGCGGCGGCGTCGACGGCGCAGCGCACTCCCGGTTCGACGTCCGGCCAGTCGTCGATGCCGGCGAGGAGCTCGTCGGGTCCGGTGCAGCTCTCGACGTGCGGGCGCAGCGCGTCGAGCCGGTCGAGGATCCGCGGCACGTCGAGGTCGTAGTAGACGCTGGTGACGGCTTCGCCGTGCCCGGTGCGGCCGCCGTGTTCGAGGTCGATCCACACCGCGTCCCGTTCGTGCATGACGGAGCGGGAGATCCGGAACGGCTCGCGCAGCCGCAGGGTTCCGGTGCGTGCGCTGAGCTTCACGCGGGCACCTCCACCGATCCGGCGGGGTCGCGGACCGCGCGGCAGCGGGCCCAGCCGTGCACTTCGACCGCGGCCGGGTCGGCGATCTCGACGGGACGCGTCGCGGGTCGTCCGCCGAGCAGGCCGTGCTCCTGGCAGAACTCGTCGTCGAAGATCGTGTCGAGGTAGCGGTGCGGACCGTCGGGGAAGACGGTGGCGACGCGGGAACCGGGGTCGCGCCGCGCGGCCCACGCGGCGACGAGCGCGACCGCACCGGTGCTCCAGCCCCCGCTGACGAAGGAGTGGGCGGCGAGCCTGCGGCAGGCATCGACGGCCTCGGCCGGGCCGATCCAGTGCACTTCGTGGAATTCGGGGTAGGCGACGTTGCGGGGGAAGATGCTGCTGCCGAGTCCCCGCATGAGCCGCCGCCGCGCGGGCTGCCCGAAGATCGTGGATCCGACGGTGTCCACGCCGATCAGCCGCAGCCGCGGCCAGTGCCTGCGCAGCGTGCGGATGACGCCTGCGCTGTGCCCACCGGACCCGACGCTGCACACGAGGGTGTCGGCGGTGCCGAGCTGGGCGACGAGCTCTTCGGCGAGCCGCTCGTACCCCGCCGGGTTGTCCGGGTTGTTGTACTGGTCGGGCCAGTAGGAGCCGGGCAGTTCCGCGCACAGCTCGTGCACCCGGTCCAGCCGGGCCTGCTGCCAGCCGCCGACGGGGTGCGGGTGGTCGACGACCTCGGTGCGGACGCCGTGGGCGCGCAGCAACGACCGCATGCTGCGTTCCAGTTCCCGGTCGACGACCAGCACCACGGGGTGGCCGAGGGCTTGGCCGGCGAAGGCGAGTCCGACACCGAGGGTGCCGCTGGTGGATTCGACGACGGGCGCGCCGGGCCGGAGTTCCCCGCGGGCACGGGCCCCGCGCAGCATGGACATGGCGGCGCGCGCCTTCATACCGCCCGCGCCGAGGCATTCGAGCTTCGCCCAGAATCCGGGGTGGTGGTCCGGCAGCGGGGTGCTGACCCTGCTGACCGGGGTGTCGCGCATCAGCTCCAGCAGGTCCGGGTTGGGGGTGCGGGCCGGGCTCGTGCTCACGTCGATCAACGGGGGTCCTTCCCGGTCGGGGTGATCGGGGCGCGGTGGCGGTAGATCGAGCCGGGGCCGCCGTCGAGCCAGAAGAACGGGTAGGGCTCGGCGGAGACGGCGGTGACGCCGGATCCGATGAACCACGGCAGGATCGCGCTCGCGGTCTGGGCGAACATGACCAGCGGCTTTCCGGTGGCGCGCACGTGTTCCAGCAGCGGCGCGAACGTGTCGCCCGCCGCGAGCATCCCGGTGGCGAGCACGGCATCGCAGCCACCGACGGCGGCCATGGCGTCGCCGACGATGGGCTCGTCCCATTCGGTGCTGCCGCCCTTGCGGTCGCAGGGGACGTAGTCGAGGTCGCGGTGCCGGAGCCGGTGCAGCAGCGAGTTCACCACCCCGACCACGAGCACCCGGTTCACCTGGTCCGGCAGCAGGTCCACGACGAGTTCGGCGCGCTGCAAGGACTTCCGCAGCGAGTTCCCGCGCTCCAGCGCGACCTGCTCGGCGTGCTCGTGGTGCGGGAACCGCCACATCAGGTAGGCGTCCAGCGCCGCGGTGCGCACCGCGGGAAGCGGGTGCCGCAGCAGCCGCCCGACGGGGGCGCCGACACAGTCCACGACCTGCTCGTCGGTGAGTTCCCCGGGTTCCACCGCGCAGGAGCCGACGGCGTCCTCGACGCGGAGGCTCAGCACGTGGTTCCGGTAGGAGCGGCCACGCCCGGAATGGCGGACGCCTTGCTGGGTGAGGAAGCCGACGCTCACCTCCGCTTCGCCGACCTCGTCGCCCGCGAACCCCTCGCCCACGGCCGCCGCGAACCCGTCCAGTGACAGGAAGGCGTCCTTCATGTGGTGACCAGATCCTCGGCGTAGACGACTTCCAGGGAGCCGACGGCCGCCTCGGCGCGAGCCCGCGCGGCCCCGGGTGCCGGGTCGGTGGCCATCACGTGGCCGAGGTAGTTGTTGTTGCTGGTCGCCGCGCCTGCCACGTGCCCGGGTTCCTTGACGACGCTGTCGACGACGCCCTCGGTCCCGGCGAGCCGCTCGGCTCCGGCGATGTGCCGGATCGGGCCGGTGCGCGGCGGCAGCAGGAACGAGATGGCCGCGCTGCCCGCACCGGTGGCGTGCGGCGCCAGGTCGGGCTGTTCGCCGGCGGCGAGCCGGGCGTGCACCGCGGGCAGGTCGATGCCGGTGACGCGGCGGATCAGCTCGGTGATCTGGTTGCCCGCGGGACGCGGGTTGACCTCGACGATGCGCGGCCCGTCGGGGGTGAGCTTGAGCTCGGTGTGGGTGGCCGTGTTGTCGAGGCCGAGCGCGGCGATGGCGTCGACGGCGATCGAGGTGGCGGCTCGTTCGGTGGCGGCGTCGAGGGCGGCGGGGAACATGTGCCCGGTCTCGACGAACCAGGGTGCGCCGCCGACGCTCTTGTCGGTCACGCCGATGACGGTCGTTCGTCCGTGGGAGGTGACGGCTTCGACGCTCACTTCCGGCCCGGTGAGCAGTTCCTCCAGCAGCACGGTGGGGCTGCGGCGCTGGCCGCGGGCGTTCACCGGGAAGCCCTCCAGGTCACGAACGGCCTCGGCGAGTTCGGCTTCGTCGGACACCTTGCGCACGAACATGCCCGCGCACAGGTCGACCGGTTTGACCACGAGCGGGAAGCCGAGGGCGACGGCCGTTTCGCGCAGCCCGGACGCGCTGTCGGCGAGCGCGAACGCGGGCCCGGGAACTCCCGCTTCGCGCAACGCCAGCCGGGTCCGGTCCTTGTTGCAGGCCAGCTCCACCGCTTCCGGCGGAGATCCCGGCAGGCCGAGGTGCCGCGCGAGGTGCGCGACCGCGCCCAGGTAGTAGTCGCAGGAGGTGAGCACGCCGTCGAACCGGAGCGCGGGCTGCAATTTCGCCACGTGCTCCACGAGGGACGGCACGTCGTTGGTCTCGGCGGTGAGCACGTTCTGCGCGCCGAGCAGCGGGTGGGCGCCCGGCCGGTTCCAGGCACGCAGGTAGTGGTGCACGTCCCGGGTGAGGAAGCTGAAGCGGTGGCCTCCGTCCCGGATACCTCTGGGCAGCAGGGTGCTCATCGCCCCGACCCAGCTTTCCACCATCAGCAGGTGACCCACTCCGACTCCTCCGCATGGTTTACCACTAGCGGACGGTAACGATAATCATGTTCAATACTCCTTCGCAAACCCCATTCAGGTAGCACTGGAGTCACTCAGCGTGTTCATCTCGCGTCGCGGCGGCACCATCCCGCTGCTCACCCTGCTGCTCGCCGCACTCGCGCCCGCGCCCGCCGCCATGGCGGCGCCCGACCCCGGATTCGGCACCTGCCCGGACGGAATCACCGACGATCCATCAGTCCAATGCGGACACTTGCGGGTCCCGCTCGACCACGCCGCCCCCGACGGGCCGAGCATCACCCTCGCCCTCACCCGCATCCCCGCCAGCGGCACACCCGAAGAACGACGCGGCGCACTCCTCGTCAACCCCGGCGGACCCGGCGGCACCGGCACCGACTACGCCGAGAGCAAACGCGCCAAACTCCCCACCGCCGTCCAACGCAGCTACGACATCATCGGCTTCGACCCGCGCGGCACCGGCCGCAGCGCCCCCGTCGACTGCGGACCCGCCGGCGGGCTCTACCAGCACCCCCGGCCCGATCCGGTGCCCACCGATCCCGAACAGGAGCGCGCCCACCTGCGCGGACTCCGCGCCATCGCCGACGATTGCGCGCGCGGCATCGGGGCCGCGCTCGGCCACATCAACACCACCAACACCGCGCACGACATGGAACGGATCCGGCTCGCACTGCGCGAACCGCGGCTCAACTACCTCGGCGTCTCCTACGGCACCTACCTCGGCGCCGCCTACGCCGCCCACCACCCCCGGCACGTCGGCCGCATGGTGCTCGACAGCGTCGTCAGCCCCGACGACTGGCACGACTTCGACACCCGCCAAGCCCTCGCCATGATCGAACAACGCGACGCGCTCTTCGACTGGATCGCCGCCCGGCCCGGGCTCGGACTCGGCCACGACCGGCGCACCGTCCGGCAGCACTACCTCGACACCCGCGCCGCACTCCCCCACGACACCTTCGGCCCCGACGAATTCGACCGCGTCGTCTACCGCACCCTCTCCCGCACCGAACGGTGGGAACCCTTCGCACAAGCCCTCAGCCACTACGTCCGCACCGGCGACGACACCGCGCTGCGCCCTGCCGAACCCGACGACCACAACTACGAATCCGCGCTGCGCACCATCAAATGCGCCGACAGCACCCGACCCCGGCCCGCCGACGTCATCGGCAGCATCCGCGCGCTGCGCGCCGTCGACCCCCAACCCATCCTCACCGGGCTCGAAGCCGCCACCTGCGCCTACTGGGCGCCGCCCCGCGAACCCACCCGGCTCGGGCACCCCGACATGCCACCTGTGCTGCTCACCCAAGCCGAACACGACCCGACCACGCCCCTCGACGGCGCGCGGCGCATGCAACGACGGCTCCCCGGATCCAGCCTCGTCGTCCTCGACGGCAGCCGCTCCCACGGGGCCTTCGCCAGCCAACGCGACGACTGCCTCGACTCGGCTGCGGGGCGGTACCTGGTGGAGGGGGTGGTGCCGGGGGTGGAGAAGCACTGCCCCACCCACCCCGCACCGTGAGAGAAAGGGAACCTTCCGGTCACCGGTGACAGGAAGGTTCCCTTGCTCGCTCCGTCATCGGCCGTACGGGAACTGTCCGCCCGGCCACTGGTACGGGCTCTGCACCCCGGGGCGCTGCGTGGTCGTCTCCGGCTCCGAGTCCCGGACGCTTCCCAACGTGACTTCGACCGGATGGGCATTGCCGCCCTGCGCGTCGCCGACGGTGAGAACCACCTTCCCGCCAGGCTCGCTGGAACCGATCTGGGCGATCAGATCCGAGAACGCGCTGACCGCTTTGCCGTCCACCTCCAGGATCGTGTCCCCCTGCCGGAGCCCCGCCTTCTCCGCCGCGGAACCCGCGCTGACAGTGCTGATCACGGCATTGCCGGACTCGCCATCCGTGCCCGTGACACCGAGCTGCGGCTTCATCGCCGCCCCCGATTCGATGATCTCGCCGGCGACCCTGCTCGCCGTGTCGATCGGAATCGAGAAACCCAACCCGATGTTGCCCGCGCTGGATTCACCCGAGGTGTTCGACTGGATGCTCGAGTTGATCCCGATCACCTGCCCGTCGAGATTCACCAACGGCCCACCCGAATTACCCGGGTTGATCGACGCATCCGTCTGGATTCCGTTGTATACGACCGCCTGGCCGTCGTCCGACGACACCTCCACCGTACGGTCGAGCGCACTCACGATGCCCGAAGTGACCGTGCCTTCGAGCCCCAGCGGCGAACCGATCGCCACCGCGGTCTGCCCGACCGCCAGGTTCGAGGACTTGCCCAACTCCGCTGCGGTGAGCCCGTCGACACCAGCCAGCTTGATCACCGCCAAGTCGTACGACGGGGCCGTCCCGACGACCTCACCAGCCGACTTCTTCCCATCCGGCAGGGTGACGGAAATATCTCCGCCGCTGCTCACCACGTGGTTGTTCGTCAACACGTAACCATCGGCGGTCAGCACCACTCCCGTTCCCTCCGCGCTGCCGGAACGCGACGACACCGCGATGTCCACGGTGCTCTTCGACGCCTTCTCCGCCGCGAACTGGACGGTTCCGCTCTGCGAACTGACCTGCGCGCCGACGGTGGAATCGTGCTGGTTCAACACCGGCGATCCCGAGCTCCCGGACGTTCCCAGCAACAAACTTCCGCCGAATCCGGCAGCACCACCGACGAGTCCGGCGAGCAGCGCTACGACGACCGTGCCCGCCGAAACACCGCCGAGGCGTGGTCTCCGCTCACTCGAGAACCCGGTCGGCTGCTGACCTTGAGGAGTAGCCGATTCCCACGGTGCCGAGGTCGCGCCGCGACCACCTCCCGACGGCACGTCCGCTGCGAACCGGTCCCCTGCGCCTGCGAAATCGTTGTCAGCCATGAGCCGACAGTGCTCCACCAGGCTGAGAACAAGCTTTGCGTTGCCTGGTGATTCGCCCTCAACCCATCCGCGATCAACTACGGAGCAAGGGAACCTTCCTGTCACGGGCAGCAGAAAGGTTCCCTTGCTCCTTCTGCTTCGCGGGGTGCGAGTGCCGCCGACACACCGACGAATGCGCGAGCCCCCACGTCACCCGACATGACCGATAGTGATCACATGTCATCGACAGTGATCAGCAAGGATGCTCCGCATTCCGCTCCGCGACGCGTGTTTCACGTCGCCGAACTGGCAAGGCTCGGCGTCTCGCAATCGACCAGCTACCGGCGGGGACGCGCCGACGGACCATGGACGCGTCTGCTCCCCGGAATCGTCCTGGTCATGCCGGGCCCGCCCACCGCAGACGATCTGATAGCGGCTGCACTACTACGTGCCGGCCCGTCCGCCACGGTCACGGGCATGCACGCGGCACGGATGCACGGTCTCGAAACGCCGGACGAGAACGCTCCGGTCCACATCCTCATCCCGCACACCAAGAAGATCCAGAGCAGCGAACTGGTCAGGTTCGAACGCACCACGCGCCCGCCGCCACCGGTCATCATCGACGACATTCCGGTCGCCCCCGCGCCTCGGGCCGTCATGGATGCCGCCCGTACCTGGCAGTCCCGCCGATCGACGGAGGCATTGCTCGTGGAAGCGATCCAACGGGCGCCGGAATGTTCGCCACGGGCCCTCAACGAGGAAATGGAACACGGCTCTCGGCGAGGAACCGGGTTGCCACGGGAGATCCTCCGGGCGATGACCGCCGACGTCCGTTCCATCGCTGAACTCCGAGCTTTCGAGTTGCTCAAAAGTGCCGACCTGCCCGATCCCTCATGGAACACATCGCTGTTCGATCCCGACGGGCGTTACGTCGGCATGCCCGACGCCTGGTTCGACGACGTCGGCCTCGCCGTCGAATTCGACTCGTTCGCATACCACTCGTCGCGGGCCGATTTCGCCGCTACGACACGGCGGAACACCCGGTACGCGGCACACGGCGTGGCAGTCGTGCAGATCTTGCCCGTCGACGTCATGCAGAGACCTGACGAGGCTCTCGCCGCCATCGGACGAGCGTATCGAGCCGCGACTCTGAGACCACGTCCCAACGTTCTCGTCCGCGCCATCGCCGAAGGAGCTTGATCCGAACGATAGGTGAAAACGGACGCCTACCCGGAGGGCAACAGACGCCTCCGGGCATCTCGCATGCCCAAACCGCGCGGGCTACCTGCAATCCCTCACGAACGACCTCCGTGCAGGAGCAAGGGAACCTTTCTGGCACAGATGACAGGAAGGTTCCCTTGCTCCAAAACAGATCAGTTGGGAGTCAGGGCGGTCTTCCCCACTCGTTCCGGCTTCCCAGAGCTGTCGACGACCCCCGCAGGCACCGGACGCGCCCGCGGATACCAGGTCGCTGCGACATCCCAGGCGGCTTCGATGAGCGCCGCGGAGTGGGCGAACGAGTAGGGCGAGAGTCCCACCGTGGCGGGCGCGGGCAGGATGTACAGCTCGCATCGCGTGGAGTTGAGCTGCACGTCGAGTCGTGCCGCGTTGAGCATCGCCGCTCCGAGCGCGGCGCCGCTGACCCCGCTGACCGACCGGGGCGGGATCGTAGGCGTCGAGGGACTGGTGACGATGTGGCCGCCGCGTTTTCCAGGCCGGTGTTCGAACGGTTCGGTTCCGCCGCACGGGAGTACGAAGACCCGTTCCGCGCCGAGCTCGACGGCCCTGCTGATCGGCATGAACGCCGCGACACCACCGTCTACCAGCCACCGGTCGTTGACACGGAACGGCGGAAAAAGCCCGGGGATGGAACAGGATGCGACGAGCGGCGGCAGCACCGGCCCGTGGTCGAAGTAGACGGCGGTGCCGGTGTCGACGTCGGTCGCGGTGACGGTGAGCGGGATCGCGGTTTGCTCGAAGGTTCGGTACGGGAGGGTTCGGTGCAGCCAGCGCGCCAGTCCGGTGCTGGTCATCAGGTGGTTGGTGATGCCGAGCTTTCCGGCGAGTATGCGCGCGGGTTGGATCGGGAAGATGTCGGAGCGCCGCATGGAGCTCCACACCGCGCGCAGGCTTTCCGCTCCGCCGCCGGAAGGGTCACCGGCGAGCCAGGCGGCGTTCAGCGATCCCGCCGAGGTGCCTACTAGGAGGTCGGGTTCGACGCCGGCTTCGAACAGCGCCGTGGCGAGGCCTGCTTGGACGGCTCCGAACGTCGATCCGCCAGGAAGCACCCAAGCTGTGCGCATGAGCGTCACCCTCTCTGCTCGTCGTGCGGTCGAGGCTAGCCGGAGTTGCGGGATGAGCGCTTCAGCTGTCTCCGGGGTCACCGCGTCGGCGCCATTGCTTAACCTGACCGCGGTGCTTCTTGGCGGCGATGCGCCGACGTCGTGATCCGGCTGTGGGTTTGGTGCGGCGACGGGTCGGCGGCTCGGGTGCGACGGCGTCGGCGAGCAGTTGTGCGAGGCGTTCCCGCGCTGCGGTGCGGTTGAGCAGCTGGCTGCGGTGTTCGGATGCGGCGATGGTGATGGCACCGTCGACCAGCCGGGATTCCAGCCGGGCGAGCGCCCGGTGGCGTTCTCGTTCGGGCAGGCTGGAGCCGGCCAGGTCGAAGGTGAGCTCGACGCGGGAGTCGGAGGTGTTGACGTGTTGACCGCCGGGCCCCGAGGAACGCGAGAACCGTTCGGACAACTCGGCTGCCGGCACGGTCAGCCTGGGGGTGATGCGCAGATCTTCGGGCACCGTCCCAGCATGGCCGCACCGGCGGCGTTCAGGCCAGCTGCAGCCAGTTCGCGGAGTCGCACGTCCGCCGCGACGCCCGCACCGAGGCGGCGAGGTCGCGCAGCACTGCCGCGGTGTCGTCCCAGCCGAGGCACGCGTCGGTGATGCTCTGCCCGAACCGGAGCGGGCGTGCAGCCCCGATGTCCTGCCTGCCAGGGACGAGGAAGCTCTCCACCATCACCCCGCGGATCGCTGCCGTACCGCTTGCGATCTGGTCGCCGACCGCGGCGACCACCGACGGCTGCCTGGTGTGGTCCTTGCCGCTGTTGCCGTGGCTGGCGTCCACCACCACTGCTGGTGGCACGCCTGCCGAGCGCAGTTTGCCGACGGCTTTCCGCACGGACGTGGCGTCGTAGTTGGGTCCGGTCGCACCGCCACGCAGGATGATGTGCGCAGCCGGGTTCCCGGTGCTGCGCACCCAGGTCACGGCGCCGTCCGCCCCGGAGGCGAGGAAGCTGTGCGGGTGCCGGGCGGCGACGATGGCGTCGACCGCTGCCTGCAGCGAGCCGCTGGTCCCGTTCTTCATGCCGATCGGCATCGGCAGCGCGCTGGTCAGCTGGCGGTGCACCTGGCTTTCCACCGTTCGCGCGCCGATCGCTCCGTAGCTGATCAGGTCACCGAGGTAGTCCGGCGCGATGGGGCTGACCCATTCGGTCGCGGTCGGAAGATCCAGGTCGGCGAGTTCGAGCAGTAATCGGCGGGAGGTGCGCAATCCCGTCTCGATGTCGGCGCTGCCGTCCAAGCCAGGGTCGGCGAGCAGCCCGGTCCAGCCGACCGTGGTGCGTGGCTTTTCCAGGTAGGCGCGCATCACCACGAAGATCTCGTCGCTGAGTTCGGCTGCGAGTCCGCGCAGGCGGCTCGCGTACTGCCGCGTCGCCGCGGCGTCGTGCAGCGAGCAGGGGCCGACCACGGCGAGCACCCGATCGTCTTCGCCGGCGAGCACTTCCGCGATCGACCTGCGCCAATCGGCGATCTTGCTCGTGGCCGCCTGATCGACCGGCAGCTCGGCCGACAGCGCGGCCGGCGAGGTGACCGCTACGACGGATCCTCCGGACATGGGCACGACGTCGATCGACGGGTGCTCGGACATCCCACCTCCCATAACCAGGTAAGCCTAACCTAATTTGATCGCCGTGCGGTGTGAGGAAGGGAACCTTTCTGCCACCGGTGGCAGAAAGGTTCCCTTCCTCATCTCCGCAATCCTCTTCAGGGAGTGCTGGTCCAGCTCGCCACCCCACCCGGCACCGGCGCGTCCGGGTCGTAGGGAGTCCGGGTGAAGATGAACGTGTTCAGATCCAGATGGCTGACGTTCCCGTCGGCGGACCGGCCGATCCGGAGTTCCTCACCGGAGTAATAGCCATCCAGACCGATCCACCGCCCTTCGTGATCCCGGCGGAAGCGAGAAGCCCGGCCGCGTCCCTGCCACGGCACCAGATCCAGCAGACCGTCGGGCAGGATCCGGAGCACGTACGGCGAAGGTCCCCAGAACCACTGCCCGGTCAGCTCGAGCAGTCCGGCCTCAACCTCGGCTCGAGGTACCCACGGCTCGGGGATGCGCGGTTCGTGCGCTTCCAGCAGGTCGAGCAGGTCGGTCACCAGCGCCGAGGAAACACCCGCCGTGGTGTTGGCCATGAAGATGATCCCGGTTCGATCAGCAGGATCGGCCATGACGGTAGCGAGGAACCCCGGCATGGATCCGGTGTGCCCGGCGAGCCTCCGCCCCTGATGCCTGATCAGCTGCAGCCCGAGCCCGTACCCGGCACGCCAGACGTCCCCGTCGTCGACCGCGCCCGCAGCTCGCATCTCGGCGACCGTGTCGGGGTGCAGCACGTCAGCGGTTTCACCGGCGACGAAACGAGCCCACCGGAGCATGTCGTCCACGGTCGACCACAGCTGGCCCGCGGGCGCCATGGCACCACCGTCCTCGGCGGGCTCCGGCAGCAGCACGTCGGCCCACGGATGGACCGCCCACCCCTGCGCGTGGGGCGCCTCGGGGTGGAAGGTGGTCCTGGTCATCCCCAGCGGTTCGAGGACCTCCTGCCGGACCGACTCGTACCAAGAACGACCGCGCAGCCTGGCGACCAGCTCGCCGAGCACGCCGAACCCGGTGTTGGAGTAGTGGAACCCGTGCCTGGGCGGTGGCCGGATCGCCTGTTGGTCGACACCGGCGAGCAGCTCTTCGACCGGGCCGCCTTCGGTGCGTTCCCACCAGTCCCCGGCGGGCTCCGCGCTCATGCCGCTGGTGTGCGAGAGCAGGCGGGCGATGCTGCGATCGCCGACGGCGGTGCCCGGGACGTGTTGGTCGAGCTTGTCCTCCAGGTTGAGCAAGCCCTCGTCGCGGAGCCGCAGTACAGCGACGGCGACGAGCGATTTGGTGATGGACCCGATGCGGTACTGCGTGTCCGAGGTGGGTGCCGCCCCGGCTACCAGGCCTCGGCTGCCCGTCCAGAGCGTTTCGCCGTCGCGGACGATGCCGGCGATCAGCGACGGCACCCGGTTCTGGCTCTGCTCGACAGCCAATCGCCTGAGCAGCGCTCGTTCGGTGGAAGGCAGCAAGCTCGTCATGGCGCCCATGCTGTCACGGACATCAGGTGAGCAAGGGAACCTTCCTGTCACTGGTGGTAGGAAGGTTCCCTTCCTCTCGTGGAGGGGACGTGGGGTGGTTGGCAGGATGGGACCTGTGGGCGATCGGGTTGATGTTCGTGGCGTGCTGAGTTTCCTCGGGTTGACCTACGCGGTGACGTGGGCGCTGACCCTTCCGATGTGGGTCACGGGGACGGGGTTGACCTGGGAGTGGGCTCCGCTGCTGCTCGTGGTCATGATGTTCGTGCCCGCCTTGTCCGCGGTGGTGGTCACGAAGTGGATCAGTCCGCGGCCTGCGCCGCTGCGCGAGTTGGGTGTCACCGGTGCGGGCGGCCTCCGGAAGTGGTGGGGGCGTGCGCTGCTGGCCTGGCTCGGTCCGCCGGTGCTGATGTTGCTCGCACTGCTGCTGGGCGCCTTGTTCGGCGTGTACCAGGCGGATTGGACCGGGTTCTCGGGGCTGTCCGAACAGCTCGGCGTGGTGGGCGAGAACGCGCCGTCAGCGCCGTCGCTGGCGCTGATCCAATTGGCCCAGGTGTTCTTCCTCGGCTGGTTGAACGTGATTCCCGCGGCGGGCGAAGAAGTGGGCTGGCGCGGCTACCTGACGTCGGCGTTGTTGCCGTTGGGTCAGCCGGGCGCGTTCCTGGTGACGGGCGTCCTGTGGGCCCTGTGGCACGCTCCGCTGCTCGTTCTCGGCTACAACTACCCGAACGCCCCGGTGGTGGTCGCCTTCATCATGATGGGCTGCTTCTGCAGCTTGCTGAGTGCGCTCCTGGGGTGGCTGCGGTTGTCGGCGGGCAGCGTGTGGCCTGCGGCGATCGCGCACGGTTTCGTGAACGCGGCCGCTGGTTTCGGCGTTCTGTTCAGCGCTGCGGGCAGCCCGGTGAACAACGTGACGTCGGGGCTGCTCGGCTGGTCCGGCTGGATCGTGCTCGCGTTGGCGATCTTGGTTCTGGTGCTGCTGGGGAAGCTCCCGGTCCCGCCGCCGGACGAGGAGCCCGGCTTGACCCGCGGCGTTCGCAGGCTCAGCCGTCGCTGAGCGACCGAGGAGTGAGCACCGGAACCGGCGCCGGCACGAGCGCGCGGAAGGGAACCTTCCTGTCACGTCGGCGATGAAGGGAACCTTCCTGCCACACCTGCGGCGAAGGTGCCGTCTCCCGCCACGTCGATGAGAAAGGGAACCTTCCGGTCACCTCCGCGGTGAAGGGAACCTTCCTGTCACCGGGCGGGGCCGAACGTGCGGAGGGGCCGCCCGCACGATGTGGACGGCCCCTCCCCGATCAGATGGCGATCACGGCGCAGGCGGTGGCCCACCGGGAAGCGGTGCCACGGGCAGGTCCTGGTGGATCCTGTTCATGGCGTCGAACCAGGTCCGGGCGGGCACCTTGCCACCGAAGATGTTGCCGTCGCTGCACAGGAACGGCGGTGCGTCGCCACCCGCGTCGCAGATGCCGCGGGGGCGCGATCCGTCGGCGTAGGTGAGCACCGCTCCGGCCATCTGCGGGGTCGCGGCGAGGAACGCGGCGGACTTGCTCTCCTGGGTGGTCCCGGTCTTGCCGATCATGGGCCGGGTCCAGCCGGCGGCCGTGGCCGCGGCCTTGGAGGTGCCTTCGGTGTCGTCCTTGCTCATGCCTTGCGCGAGCTGACCCGCGACTTCCGGCGAGATCGCCTGTTCGCAGGCCGCTTCCTTGATGGGGACGTCATTGCCGTTGCGGTCCTGGATCTCTTCCAGCGGCGTCGGCGGGCAGTAGGTGCCGCCGCTCATGATGGTGGCGGCCACGTTGGACAGTTCGAGCACGCTGGTGGGCGTGTAGCCGAGGGTGAAGGCGCCGCGCTTGTTCTTCTTGACGGCTTCGGCTTGGGCGGGCCCGTTGGAACCGTCCTTTTTGAGGGTGGAGCCTGCGCTGTTCACCCCGTTCATCCCCTGCCGCAGGCCGAGCCGGGAAGCCATGTCGACGACGTTGTTGAGCCCGACCTTCTCCTGGAGCGCGACGAAGCCGGTGTTCGGCGAGGTCGCCAGCGCCATCTGCAAGGTGCGGTCCCCCGGCTGGACGCCTTCGGCGTTGCCGACGGTGTAGGGGTTGGTCCCGTTCTTGTAGACGCGGGACGTGTAGGTGGCGGGCACCGGCACGTTGTCCGCGATGGTCATGCCCTGTTCGAGCGCGGTGGCCGCGGTGAACACCTTGTAGATCGAGCCGGCGCCGAACGGCTGCACCCGGCTGACGATGTCGTACGCGGTCTGCCCGGCTGCGGGATCGTTGCCGAAGTCGCGGTTGGCGACGAGCGCGCGGACCTTGTGCTTGTCGGTGCCGGGTTCGACGACGGCCATGGCGTTGGCGATGCCGTCGGTCTGGGTGGGCACCTGCTTCTTGGCGGCTTCCTTCGCGGCGTCGCTGGCGTTGCGGTCCAGCGTGGTGCGGATGGTGTAGCCGCCGGTCTCCAGCTCGTCGTCGTCGATGCCGGACTTCTCCAGGTAGTGGCGCACGTATTCGCAGAAGAACCCGTCGGTGGTGCCGTCCCCGATGCCGACGCAACCGTTCGGCGGGCGACCCAGCTGCGGGGTGAGCCCGAGCGGCTCCTCCTTCGCGACCTTGGCGTCCTCTTCGCTGATCCGGAGCCGGTTGTGCGGGTCCGTCATGAGGTCGATGACGAGGTTCCGGCGTTCCATCGCCTCGTCCGGATTGGTCCGCGGGTTGAGCGATCCGGGCTGGTTGACGATGGCGGCGAGCAGGGCGGACTGCGCGATCGTCAGCTTGTCCGGGGTGGTGCCGAAGTAGGTCTGGGCGCCCGCGCCCACGCCGAAGGTCTGGTTCCCGACCGGCACCACGTTCAGGTAGCCGGTGAGGATCTCCTCCTTGGTCATGGTGCGTTCGAGCTCGACGGCGATCTTCGCCTCGCGCAGCTTCCGCGCGATCGTCGTCTCCTTGGCCTTCTCCGCGTCGACCTCGTTCTGCGCGACCACGTGCACCAGGTAGTTCTTCACGTACTGCTGGGTGATCGTGGACGCGCCCTGGGCGGTGCCACCGGTGCTGACGTTCTTGGCGAGGGCGCGGACGGTCCCCTGCCAGTCGACGCCGTCGTGGTTCCAGAAGCGCTTGTCCTCGACAGCGGTGATCGCGGCCTTCATGTACCCGGAGATCTGCTCGGGCTTGGTCTCGACCCGGTAGTCCTTGAAGAAGTGCGCGATGGGCTCGCCGTCCTTGTCGGTGACCACCGACACCTGCGGCATGTCCCGCTTGGCGAGCGAGCTGGACATGCTCGACATCGCGTCGGTGGCCTGGTTGACCACCGCTCCAGCGCCGGTGGCCATCGGCATCATGAGGAACGCCACCAGCACACCGGCCAGTACGCACAGCCCGAACATCTTCAACAGCACGCCGCTGCGCACGCCTGCCCCAATCACCGCATGTCCATGACGACCTGATCTCGACCGCTGACCGCAGGCCCGGGTAGGTGCGCCAGGGCGGCGGTTCCGAACGTTCCGGGAGACGCGGCGGCTCTGCCGTGAGATCGCCGAACCTGCTCCATCGGTCCCTTCGTTGATATCACACCGGCTGGTCGGCGCCGACCTCCGGCCGACCTTCCGGAACCGGCGTTCCCCCTGGCACTGCGAGGAAAATCCGCCGTGCGGCGCAACCGCCCCATACCTCCGCCATCGGACATCACGACCAGCGGTCCCCGGGGACGAGCGACGTGCGCCCGATCCGCCGGAACGAGCACGCCGCCCGTGATCGGCCGACTACACTGGGGTTCGACTAACCGTGCGGAGGGGCTGATGGTCGACCCGTTCTTCGATTCGCTGGCGAACGCGCTCGGCGGGCAACTCGCCGTCGCGCTGGGCACCGCCGCGCAGGGCGCGCTGGCCAAGGTGCGGAGCTTGCTGCGGCGCCGCGGCGACTCCGACCCGGAGACGATGGCCGCGCTGACCGCCGCCGAGCAGCCCTCGGCGGGCGAACCGCAGATCAAGGCCTTGGCGGAACGGCTGGACCGGGTGGCGCAGGACGACCCCGAGTTCGACGCGGAGGTGCGCGCGACGGGCAGCAGCGTGCATGTGGAGCTGTCCGCCTCGCAGAGCCGCGTGGTCAACCAGAACTCCGGCGAGGTGCGGACCCTCGTGCAGACCGAGCAGATCAACGGCGACATCACGTTCAACTGAGCCGCCGCCCGCGGATTCAGCCCTGGCGGTCCGCTCGGTCGAGCTCGGCCAGGTAGCGGTTGTACTCGGCGAGCTCCGGATCCTCGTCCGCGTCGACCGAGCGCGCCGGCGGGGGCACCAGCGGACGTCGTCGCGGCCGGGCGTCCTCCGCCGCCGGGGTCTCGGGTTCCGAGGCGGGTTCGGGCACCGCGACCGGCGCGTCCTGGCCGCCGCGCAGCTCCATCCGGATCAGCCAGACCCACATGCACACGGTGAACACGCCGAACAGCGGCCACTGCAAGGCGTAGCCGAGGTTCTGGAAGCTGCCGCCCGCCTCGTGCGCCCGGTCCCACTGCCACCACGCGAGGAAGCCGGTGGCGATGGCCGCCGCCACGAACAGCGCGTGCAGCAGCAGCCAGCGCGGGGTCAGCATCCGTCTCACGCCGACGATTCTAGGCGTCCCGCGGCGCGGGTCGTCAGGCGCGCGGGCCGGGGGCGGTGATGGCGAACAAGGGAACCTTCCTGTCACCGCGGGGCGGACGTCGTGCGGCGGTGCCGCCTTGAGCTGCGCCGACGCGTCCGAGCATGCGTTCCGGGCCTCCGTGCGAGGAAGGGAACCTTCCTGTCATCTCCGCGCGGAGGGGAACCTTCCTGCCACACCGCAGGGCATGACTCACCGGCGTGGGCCGGTGCGAGCAAGGGAACCTTCCTGTCACCCCGCCTCGGCGCCGGGGTTCATTCGGTGAGTTCGTGCAGCATCCGCTGCGCCTCGGCGAGCTGTCGTTCGAGCTGTTCGACGCGCTCCCGCTGCTGTTCCCGGGCGGCTTCCAGCAGTGGTTCGACGGCGGCCGCGACCTCTTCGTGCAGGGATTTCGCGGCTTGCGCCACGGCGGAGGTGGACACGGGGGTGGGCCGCAGCACGCGCTTCTTGCCGGTGCTGACTTCGACGTTCCACTGTCCGGCCTGGTCCGCGGTGAGGATCACGGTGGCGCCGGCGGGCGGTTTCGGCTTGCGCCGGTTCGCCGCCGGGGCGGATTTCGAGGTGTCGTCGGCGGCGGGCGCCGGCTTGGTGGCCGGTTGCGGTTCGCGGGTCTTC
This sequence comes from Saccharopolyspora sp. 7B, assembly GCF_020177435.1. Classification (NCBI taxonomy): domain Bacteria; kingdom Bacillati; phylum Actinomycetota; class Actinomycetes; order Pseudonocardiales; family Pseudonocardiaceae; genus Saccharopolyspora; species Saccharopolyspora sp. 7B. Next base: position 19,883 of record NZ_JAIUKC010000016.1, read on the forward strand.
GCGGCCGGTTGCGGCGTGGCGGGCTGCGGTTCGGGCGCGGTGACCGCGGCTCGCGGTGGTTCGGGAGTGCGGGCGGCGGCGACGGGTTGCGTTTCCTTGCGCTTGCGCGGCGGTTTGACGACGGTCACCTCGGCGGCGGAGAAGGACAGCACGTCCTTGGACCCGGCCGGGCGGATCTGGATGAAGTCGCCTTCGGCCGGGTCGTCGAGGGCGACGACCTTGCCGGAGCGCCCTTCGGGCACTCCGACGGCGGTGGCGGTGAACCACACGGTCGGCGTGCCGCCGGAGGTGAGTTCGTCGCGGAGTCCGCTGATCTCGTCGGACGTCAGCGTGCGGGCCTGTGGCATCGGAGCCCCTAGCTCAGGGTGCGCCCCGTCCTCCGGCCCCACACCGGGTGAAGTCAGCCGGGGCTGTTCCAGCAATGACGGACCCGACTATATCGAACGCCCGTGCGAACCATCAACGGTGCCCGGGCGCGGCGGTGACCTCGAAGTCCGCCGGGTCGGCCTTGCGGGTGCGCAGCCAGTAGTTCCAGGTGAAGCCGGGCCAGATGGTGCGGTTGACGCCGTTGACGTCGAGGTACCAGCTCTGGCAGCCACCGGCGGACCAGACGGCCCCGCCGAGCTGGTGCTGGATCCTGTCGTTGAACTCGTCCTGCACGGATTGGCGCACGTCGACCTGGTCGACGTCGCCGCGCAGGATCGGCCGCAGGCAGCTGAGCACGTAGTTGATCTGCGATTCGATCATGAACACGACCGAGTTGTGCCCGAGGCCGGTGTTCGGGCCGAGCAGGAAGAACAGGTTGGGGAAGCCGGAGACGGTGATGCCCAGGTGCGCCTGCATGCCGTTCTTCCAGGCGTCCTGCAGCTTGCGCCCGCCGCGCCCGACGATCTCGAGGCGGTCGAACGCGTCGGTGACGTGGAATCCGGTGCCGTAGATGATGGCGTCGACGGGGTGTTCCTCGCCGTCGCCGGTGACGATCGAGTTCTCCTTGACCTCGGCGACGCCGCTGGTGCGCAGGTCGACGTTGGGCTTGTTCAGCGCCGGGTAGTAGTCGCTGGAGAGCAGGATCCGCTTGCAGCCCATGGAGTAGCGCGGGATGACGGCTTCGCGCACCTGCGGGTCGCGCACGACGCTGCGGATGTAGCGCTTGGCGAGGTGTTCGGAGATCTTCCCCAGCAGTTTGCTGCGCAGCACGGCGACGGAGCGGAGTTCGAGGACCCAGTAGACGGCGGCGCGCGCGATGCGCTGCGCGAACGGGATGCGGCGGAACAGCGTGCGGATGCTCCGCGGGATCTCGCGGTCGGGCTTGGGCTGCACCCACGGCGGGGTCCGCTGGAACAGGTGCAGCTTGGCGGCCTGCTCGGCGACCCGGGGCACGAACTGGATGGCGCTGGCGCCGGTGCCGATGACGGCGACCCGCTTGCCTTCGAGGTCGTAGTCGTGGTTCCACTGCGCGGAGTGGAACACCTCGCCCTGGAAGCGCTCGATGCCGTCGACTTCCGGATAGCTGGGGATGTGGAGGGCGCCGACGCCGGAGACGAGCGCGCGGCCGACGTACTCGGTGCCGGAGGCGGTGCGCACGTGCCAGTTGCGGCGGTCTTCGTCGTACTCGGCGCCGGTGAACTCGACCCCGTAGTGGATGTGCTCGCGAATGCCGTACTTGTCGGCGCAGTGCTGGAGGTAGTCCCAGATCTCCTGCTGCTGGGCGAACAGCCTGGACCAGTTCGGGTTCTGCTCGAAGGAGAACGAGTACATCAGCGACGGGACGTCGCAGGCGCAGCCCGGGTAGGTGTTGTCGCGCCAGGTGCCACCGAGGTCGTCGCTCTTCTCGAGCACGATGAAGTCGTGGATGCCCGCTTCCTTGAGCTTGATCGCCGTGCCGATGCCGGCGAACCCGGTGCCCACGATGACGACGGACGTGTCGTACCGCTGTGCCGACGCCTGTGTCATTCCAGCCCTCCCTGATCAGCCACCTACTTCCAAGTAGCCTACTATGAGTAAGTTACCTCCGGTAGGGTTCGGTGGACCGATTCTCGATAAGGTCGGAGCCGTGAACGTGCAGCACGCCGACGACCACTCCGCCCCGGCAGGACGACGCAAACGCCTCCCCCGGGCGGAGCGGGAGCAGCAGATACTGGCCGTCGCCGAGCAGGTGTTCGCCACCAACGGCTATCAGGCCAGCTCCATGGACGACATCGCGAACCGGGTCGGGCTGTCCAAACCGATGCTGTACGAGTACTTCGGCTCCAAGGAAGGGCTGCTGCTCGCCTGCGTCGAACGCGCCCGGCGCGAACTGCTCGAGGCCACCACCGAAGCCGCTGCCGGAGCCGGCGAGAACGCCCACCAGCTGCTGCACGACTGCCTGCTCGCCTTCTTCCGCTTCAGCGACGAGCACGCCCAGTCCTGGGCGCTGCTGCGCACCGAAGCCGCCATCCCGCTCGCCACCGTCAACACCGCGCTCGAAGCCACCCGGCAGCAGCAGACCGACCTCACCGCCCGGCTGCTCGAAGCGTCCCGGCCCGACCTGGACCAGGTGCAGCTGGAAGCCTTCGCCGAATCGATCATCGGCGCGTGTGAGCGGCTCGCGCTCTGGCGCGAGAAGCGCTCCGAGATCACCGCCGAAGAGGCCACCCGGCACCTGATGGCCCTGATCAGCCCGAGCCTCGTCGCGCAGGCCTGAACCAGCCCGCACCTCCCTCCGCAGGACGAGCGGGCCAAAACCACTCGATCGAGCGGCATCCCCTATCGGGGGATCAAGGTCGGTTCGCAAAACGCCGATGTGGAGCGCGTTGATCGTCTGGAGTTGGCGCATGACCCGATCGGGTCGTCGGCACCCGCACCGGGCGGCTTCACGAGGTTCCCGTCCCGGCACCGCACCCCGGCGCCGGGCCGGGAACCGAGCCCCACCCGCGACACCAAGGAGAACTGATCTTGCGCCCCTGGACCACGCGCACCCTGCAAGCAGCCGTCGTGGCTGCGGGATTCGCCGCAGTCGGGGCAGGCACCGCCTCGGCAGCGCCCACTCCCGACCTGGCCAAGCCGGACCTGTCCACGGTGCCCGACACCATCGGTGCCACCGTGCCGGTGAACGCCTGCAGCGCGCAGGACGCTCCGGGTTTCAACAGCACCAAGGCGCCCTGCGTCGACGCGCAGCTGCGCGCCGAAGCGCCGAACGTCGTCAAGCAGGTCGGCGCCGACATCGTCACCACCACGCACGGCGTGGCCGGTGAGCTCCGCGACGGCAAGCAGCTCGACGAAGCCAAGCTGACCCGCATCTCGCAGCACATCGGCGACGAGCGGCTCCGGGTCGAAGGGCTCACCAAGACCCGCCCGACCATCGGTTTCGACGTCGAGCCGCGGCACACCGGCATCGTCGACTCGCACGCCCCCGGCGGGGGATTCCTCAAGGGCGAGATCGGCCCGCGGCAGCCCGACCACCAGGGCGTGTCCACCGGGGACACCGCGGTCGCGCTCACCGCCGCGCAGGGCTACACGGTGGGCCCGGCGGCCCGGCCCGACGGACTGCTCAAGCACGACTTCCGCGGTGGCGACCTGCCGAGGGTCGGCGACGTGGTGCCCGCCGCGGGCAAGGTCGCCGACATGACCAAGGCCGACGAGCTCACGTCCGTGCCCGGGCAGGTCGTGCACGGCCTCGCCACGGGGCTGCCGCAGCTGCCCGTACAGCGCTGACCTGAGAACGGGCGCGCCGCGGCGCGCACCGAACGCGAAAAGGGGGGCCCCGCCCCGGGGGGGGCCCCGGGGGGGGGGGCCCCGCGGGGGGGGGGGGGGGGGGCGGGCGACGCTGGGGCAGGGCGGCCGAGCTGGCGGGGGCGGGGAGGAG
>NZ_JAIUKC010000017.1:0-2541 GCF_020177435.1 Saccharopolyspora sp. 7B
GTGGCGCCCTTGCTTCGCCCCGCGGGGGGGGGGGGGCGGGGGGGGGGGGGGGGGGGGCGGGCCGGGCCCCGGTGAGCGTACGGCGACCTCGTGGTCACGCCGCGGAGGTGGCGCTGACGATCTCGGCGTCCGGCTCGCCGAGGTCGAACGACTCGCCGGCTTCAGCCTTGCGGACCAGGGATGCCGGCGGGGTGAAGCGCTCCCCGTAGCGCTCGGCGAGCGCCCGGGCGCGCTCGACGAATCCGGGGAGGCCGCCGGGGTAGCCGTTCATGTACTGCACCACTCCCCCGGTCCACGCGGGGAAGCCGATGCCGAAGATCGAGCCGATGTTGGCGTCCGGCACGGACCGCAGCACGTCCTCGTCCAGGCAGCGGACCGTTTCGACAGCCTGGATGAACAGCAGCCGTTCGACGAGGTCCTCGAGCACGACTTCCGACGGGTCGATGCTGCCCGCGCCGAGCTCGTCGACGAGTCCTGGCCACAGCCCGGCGCGGACGCCGTCGGTGTACTCGTAGAACCCGGCGCCGCCGGACCGGCCGGGGCGCTCGAATTCCTCCACCATCCGGTCGAGGATCTCGTCGGCCGGGTGCGGGGTCCAGGTGCCGCCGGCGGCTTCGAGCGCGCGCTTGGTCTCGGCTCGGATCTTGCGCGGCAGGGTGAGGGTGAGCTCGTCGAACAGCTGCAGCACCGGCGCGGGGAATCCGGCCTGGTTGGCGGCCTGCTCGATGGTGGCCGGGTGGAGGCCCTCCCCGAGCATCGACACGCCCTCGTTGAGGAAGGTGCCGATGACGCGGCTGGTGAAGAAGCCGCGGCTGTCGTTGACGACGATCGGCGTCTTCTTGATCTGCTGCACGACGTCGAACGCCCTGGCCAGCGCGCGGTCGCTGGTCTGCTCACCGCAGATGATCTCGACGAGCGGCATCTTGTCGACCGGCGAGAAGAAGTGCAGGCCGATGAAGTCCTCGCGGCGGCACACGCCTTCGGCGAGGGAGGTGATCGGCAGTGTGGAGGTGTTGGAGGCGATGAGGGCGTCCCCGTCGATGACGTCTTCGACCTCGCCGTACACCCGGTGCTTGAGCGCGGTGTCCTCGAACACGGCCTCGATGACCAGGTCGCAGCCGGTGAGCTGGTCGTTCTGGTCGGTGGGGGTGATGCGGGCGAGGACCTCGTCGCGTTCGGCCTCGGTGGTGCGGCCCTTGGCGACGGCCTTGTCGAGGATCTTCTCCGAGTAGGCCCTGCCCTTCTCGGCGGCGGCTGCGGAGACGTCCTTGAGCACCACCTGCATGCCCGCCTTCGCGCACACGTGGGCGATGCCCGCGCCCATCATGCCGCCGCCGAGCACGGCGACCTTGTTCGCCGTCCAGCGTTCGAACCCGTCGGGCCTGCTGCCGCCGGAGTTGATGTGCTGGAGGTCGAAGAAGAACGCCTTGCTCATGTTCTTCGAGGTCTGGCCGCTGGCGAGGTCGACGAAGTAGCGGCCTTCGATCTCCAGGGCGGTGTCGAAGTCGACCTGGGCACCTTCGACGGCGGCGGCGAGGATGTTCTTCGGCGCGGGCATCGGGGCGCCCTTGAGCTGCTTGCGCAGGTTCGCGGGGAACGCGGGGAGGTTCGCGGCGAACTTCGGGTTCGACGGGGTGCCGCCGGGGATCTTGTGCCCCTTCTCGTCCCACGGCTGCACGGCACCGGGGTTGTCCTTGATCCACTGCTTGGCGCGGTCGAGGAGGGCGTCGGCGTCGGTGACGACCTCGTCGACGAGGCCGATCTCCTTGGCCTTCTCCGGGCGCAGCCGCTGGCCCTGGGTGAGGACCTTGAGCAGGGCGTCGGCGATGCCGAGCATGCGGACCGTGCGGACGACGCCGCCGGCGCCGGGCAGCAGGCCGAGGGTGACCTCGGGCAGACCGAAGCGGGTCTTCGGGCCGTCGAGGGCGATGCGGTGGTGGCAGGCGAGGGCGATCTCCAGTCCGCCGCCGAGGGCGGTGCCGTTCAGCGCGGCGACGACCGGGACGCCCAACGTCTCCAGGGCGCGCAGCTGCCGCTTGCTGGTGGCGCTGACCTCGGCGAACTCCTCGATGTTGGCGGGGCGGACCTTGACGAGGTCGCGCAGGTCGCCGCCCGCGAAGAAGGTGCTCTTCGCCGAAGTGATCACCACGCCGGTGATCTTCTCGCGCTCGGCCTGGAGGCGCTGCACGGTCTCTTCCATCGACCGCAGGTAGCGGTCGTTCATCGTGTTCGCCTGCTGCTGGGGGTCGTCGAGGGTGAGCACGACGATGCCGTCGGCGTCCTCGGTCCAGCGGATGGTGCTCTGGTCGCTCATGGCGTAGGTGCCCTTCGTGGTTCGCGAACACCGGCCGGCGGGGTGCGATGAAGGGAACCTTTCTGCCACCGGTGGCAGGAAGGTTCCCTTGCTCGCATGCTTCGGACCGCCCCGTGGCGGGGGACTGCGGTGCGCGGAAGGTCGCCTTCCGGTCACCGGTGATCGGAAGGCGACCTCGTGGTCACGCCGCGGAGGTGGCGCTGACGATCTCGGCGTCCGGCTCGCCG